>NZ_JBHUDX010000073.1:0-47885 GCF_042678285.1 Streptomyces caeni | reverse complement strand
CATCGGCCGGCGCGGCCGCCGTGCCGCGTTCGGCGCCCGAGAACAGGGCGGGACGGATCGCGCCCCGGCGAGGTGTCCCGGGCACCCGGCCGGCGATATTCGGTGCCGCGTTGTCGGACCCCCGTGTCATCCTCGGGGGCGTGGAGACCAGGTCCGTCAGTCCCGTGTTCGTCGGTCGCGCCGATGAGCTCAGGGTGTTGCACGACGCGCTCGCCCGCGCCACCGGCGGGGGCGCCGCCCGGGCGTCCGGCACGGGGGGAGAGCCGCAGGCGCTGCTCGTCGGCGGCGAGGCGGGGGTCGGCAAGACCCGGCTGATCGAGGAGTTCGCCGCCGCCGCGGCCCGCGCGGGCGCGGTCGTCGCGCTCGGCGGCTGCGTCGAGATCGGTGCCGACGGGCTGCCCTTCGCCCCGTTCTCCGCCGCCCTGCGCGCCCTGCGCCGGCAGCTTCCCGGGGAACTCGCCGCGGCCGCCGCCGGGCAGGAGGAGGAGCTGGCCCGGCTGCTGCCCGAACTGGGCGAGGCGCGCCGCGGTCCCCGCGATGACGAGGAGGGCATGGCCCGTCTCTTCGAGCTCACCGTCCGGCTGCTCGAAAAGGTCGCCGCCCGCCGCACCGTCGTCCTCGCCCTGGAGGACCTGCACTGGGCCGACGCCTCCACCCGCAACCTCCTCGCCTATCTGGTGCGCACCCTGCGCAGCGGCCGCCTGGTCGTCGTCGCCACCTACCGCTCGGACGACATCCACCGCCGCCACCCGTTGCGCCCCCTCCTCGCCGAACTCGACCGCCTCCGCACGGTCCGCCGCATGGAACTGGCCCGGTTCACCCGCGCCGAGGTCGAACGCCAGATCGCCGGCATCCTCGCCGCCGAACCGGACGCGGCCCAGGTCGACGACATCTTCGCCCGCTCCGACGGCAACGCCTTCTTCGTGGAGGAACTGGCGGTGGCCGCCCACGAGGGCTGCTGCACGGGACTCACCGACTCCCTGCGCGACCTCCTGCTCGTCCGCGTCGAGAAACTGCCCGAGATCGCGCAGCGCGTCGCCCGGATCGTGGCCGAGGGCGGCTCCACCGTCGAGTACCGCCTGCTCGCGGCCGTCGCCGGGCTCGCAGAGGACGACCTCATCGAGGCCCTGCGCGCGGCCGTCGGAGCCAACATCCTGCTCGCCACGCCCGACGGCGACGGCTACCGCTTCCGCCACTCCCTGGTCCGCGAGGCCGTCAGCGACGACCTGCTGCCCGGCGAACGCTCCCGCCTGAACCGGCGGTACGCCGAGGTGCTGGAGGCCGGCCCCACCCTCGTGCCGGCCGACCAGCGCGCCACCCGCCTGGCCAGCTACTGGTACCACGCGCACGACGCCGCCAAGGCCCTGCCCGCCGTCCTCCACGCCGCCGTGGAGGCCCGCCGCCGGCACGCCCACTCCGAGCAACTGCGGCTGCTGGAGCGGGCGATGGAGCTGTGGGACGTCGCCCCCGACGCCGTGCGGGCCGACCTGCGTCCCATCGACTACGCCGAGGCGTATCCGGCCTGCGGCTGCGGCCCGGCGACCACACCCCTGAGCTATCTCGACCTGATGGCCGAGGCCGCCGTCGCCGGCCGGCTGAGCGGGCAGCGGGAACGCGCCCTGAAGATCACCAAGCGGGCCCTGCGTCTCCTGGAGGAGGAGAAGGACCCCCTGCGCGCCGCCTGGTTCTGGGTGCAGCGCTCCCGGCTGGTCCAGCACACGGCCCGCGGCGACGGCCGGCACGAGCTCGCCACCGCCCAGGAGCTGGTGCGCGGGCTGCCGCCCTCCGAGGTGCACGCCGAGGTGCTCGCCGCGGTCGCCAACTGGTCGATGGTGCATGTCCCGGGTCCGGAGGCGGTCACGGCCGCCGAGCGCGCCGTGGAGTACGCGCGCATGGTGGACGCTCGCGACATCGAGCTGAACGCACGGCTCACCCTCGGCGGGCTGATGGTCGAGTCGGGCGACATCGACACCGGGCTCGCGGAGATACACGAGGTCAAGGAGCAGGCGGCGGCCGCAGGCAACGCCTCCGTCACGGGGCGCGTCCATGTGAACCTGCCGTCGCACCTGGACGGCATCGGCCGCTCCCGGGAGGCACTCGAGGTGCTCCGCCAGGGAGTCGAGGTCACCCGGAACCTGGGGCTGAGAGACTCCGAGGCATGGGTGTGGGGCAACATCGGCGAATCCCTCTTCACCCTCGGCCGGTGGGACGAGGCCGCCGAGGCGGGCATCAACGCCGAGCGCGTCAGCAACAGCGCCAGCCCCCGTGGCCTCCGGGCCGCGATCCACGCCCATCTCGCGCTCGCCCGGGGCGACCTGGTCGAGGCGGGGCGGCAACTGGCCGCCGCTCGCGGGTACTTCGGTACACACGACGTGACACCGCAGCACGAGCTGCCGCTGGTCCGCGTCGAGATCGCCATCGCCGCGGGCGAGGGGCGCCTCGCCGACGCCCGCGCCGCCCTCCGCCGCGTGCTGGCGGCCGGTTTCCCTCCGGGCACCCAGCGCTACGGCTGGCCGCTGCTGCTCACCGGCGCGGCCGCCGAGGCCGACGCCCGGGGCCTGCCCGGCGCGGAGCCGGGCCGCACCGAGGCCCTGGAGCGGATCCGGGACACCGCCAGGACGCTCGTCGCGAACGTGCCGGTGTGGCAGGCGTACGCACGGTGGGTACGCGCCGAGCTGATGCGCGCGGAGGGATGCGCGGACCCCGGCGCCTGGTCGGACGCCGTGACCGCGTTCGAACCCCTGGACCGCCCGTACGACCTCGCCCGCGTCCGCCACCGTCTCGCCGAGTCCCTGCTGACCGCCGGGGCCGACGAGAATGCGAGGGACCGCGCTGCGGAACTGCTGCGGCTGGCAGGTGCGGTGGCCGACCATCTGGGTGCGCGGCCGCTCGCCGAGGCGGTGGCCCTGCTGGCCCAGCGGGCCCGTCTCACACTGACGTGCGCCGCCCAGCGGGCAGCCGTCGTCGACCCGGCCGAGTCCCTGGGGCTCACCAGCCGCGAACGGGACGTGCTGCGCCTGGTCGCGGCCGGCCACAGCAACCGCGGGATAGCCGAGGAGCTGTTCATCTCCCCGAAGACGGCCAGTGTCCATGTGTCGAACATCCTGGCGAAGCTGGGTGTCTCCGGCCGGGGTGAGGCGGCGGCACTGGCCCACCGGCTGCGGCTGTTCCCGCCCGAGACGGCCGCTGTCCAGGCGGCGGGGTAGGGCATAGGCTGTCGGGATCCGGGCCGAGGAGGCGCCGTGTTCAACATGTTCGAGGAACTGTTCGCACCGGGCCGCAAGCACACCCACGACGAGAAGCGGCGCCTGGAACTGACCCGCGCGGACACGACCGAAGGCGACCCGGGCCGCGGACCCATAGACCTGGCGTCGGGGAAGGTGGTCATCCGTCTGCCCGGTCCGGCTCCCGCCGAGCCCGAGGACGACGCGACCTGAGCGGCGCCGCCCGCCCTACGACACCTCCAGCTCCAGGATCCGGTCGTCGCTCTTCGACGGCTTGCCCCGGCCGTCCGTGTTGCTGGTCACCAGCCACAGCTTGTCGCCGCCGGCCGCGACCACCGTGCGGAGCCGGCCGTACGCACCGGTCAGGAACGCCTGCGGCGGCGCGGAGGCCTGGGTCCCCTTCAAGGGGATGCGCCACAGCCGCCGGCCGCGCAGGCCCGCCATCCAGATGGATCCCGCGGCGTAGGCGATGCCGCTGGGGGACGCCTCGTCGGTGTGCCACTGGGCGATCGGGTTCTGGTAGGCGGAATTGCCGGAGCGGCCCTCGGCCTCCGGCCAGCCGTAGTTGCCGCCCGGCTTGATCGCGTTCAGCTCGTCCCAGGTGTCCTGGCCGAACTCCGAGGCGAACAGCCGCTGCCTGCCGTCCCAGGCCAGCCCCTGGACGTTGCGGTGGCCATAGGAGTAGACGGGCGAGCCGACGAACGGATCGCCGGGGGCCGGCCGTCCGTCCGGGGTCATGCGCAGGATCTTGCCGCCCAGCGACTTCCTGTCCTGAGCCAGACCCCGATCGCCCGTTTCCCCCGTGCCCGCGTACAGCATGCCGTCCGGACCGAACGCGATCCGGCCGCCGTTGTGGATGAGGCCCTTGGGGATGCCCTTGAAGACCGTGTCCGGCGCGCCCAGTTGCTGCCCGGCCGGTTTCTTCGCGTCGTACAGCATGCGCACGATGCGGTTGTCCGAGTCCGTCGTCAGGTACGCGTAGACCAGATGGTCCGAGGCGTAGCCGGGGGAGAGGGCGATGCCCAGCAGACCGCCCTCGCCGGCGGCCGCGACCCCGGGCACCGAACCCAGCTCCGTCGTCCTGCCCGTCCTCTCGTCGATCCGGGTGATCGTCCCGTCGTCGCGGGAGGAGACCAGCAGCCCGCCGCCGGGCAGCGGGGCGAGGCCCCAGGGCGTCCTGAGGTTCCCGGCGACCGTACGCACCACCCGGACCGACCCTCTCGCCGGCGGGGTCTCCTCGGCCGGCGACCCGGAGGACGGCGACGCCGTTCCCGTGCCCGTCGACGAGACACTCCTGCCGCCGTCCGGCGTGTTGCCTCCGCCGGACGAGCAGCCGGCCGTCAGCAGGAGCGCGGTCGCGGCCGACACGGCCCACACAGCTCGATGGTGCACGTTCCAGGTCCCTTCGACGCGGGGCTTGTTCCCTTCCTACACCGCTCGCGCCCGCGGGGCTCCCCACGACGGCCGGAACCCGCCGCATCCACCGTTGTCCGGCCCGGTCAGTCCCACGACCCCTGCGCCGGCGGCAGCCCGGACAGCTCCGCCAGGTCCTGCGGCGTCAGCCGCAGCCCGGCCGCGCCCGCGTTCTCCTCGACCCACCGCCCCCGCTTGGCGCCGGGCACCGGGACCACGTGCCGCCCCTGCGCCAGGACCCAGGCCAGTGCCACCTGGGCGGGCGTGACGTCCTCGCCGTGGCGGTGCGCCACCCGGCGCAGCCCCGCCACGATCGGCTGGTTGGCCGCCATCATCTCGGCCGTGAAGCGGGGGTGCCGGGCGCGCAGGTCGTCCGCCTCGAAGCCCTCGCCCGGCGTGAGTGTGCCGGTCAGGAAGCCGTTCCCGAGCGGCATCGCCGCCAGGAAGCCGATCCCGCGCGCCGCGCACCAGGGCACCAGTGTGTCCAGCGCCTCCGCGGACCACACCGACAACTCGGCCTCCACCGCGCTCACCGGGAACACCTGCTGCACCCGCTCCAGCTGCCGGATCGTGCCGTCGTACAGCCGAGTCCCCGTCCGCCGCCCGCCCCGTGCACCCACCGCGCACAGCCCCAGCGCCCGCACCTTGCCCGCCCGCACCAGCTCCGCCATGGCCCCCCACGTCTCCTCGACGGGGACCTCAGGATCCGCGCGGTGCAGTTGGTACAGGTCGATGACGTCCGTCTGCAGCCGCCGCAGCGACGCGTCGCAGGCGCGCTTCACATAGGCGGGGCGGCCGTTGGCCACGATGTGCTGCTCGCCCACCAGCAGTCCCACCTTGGTCGACACGAACGCCTCGGCGCGCCGCTCCCTCAGCACCCGGCCGACCAGCAGCTCGTTGGTGAACGGCCCGTACATGTCGGCCGTGTCGAGCAGCGTCGTCCCCAGATCGAGTGCCCGGTGCACCGTCCGCAGCGATTCGTCGCCCCGCTGCCGCGAACCGGAGTACGCCCAGCTCATCGGCATGCATCCCAGTCCGACGGCCCCCACTTCTAGCGTTGCCGCGCCGATCGTCCTGCGCTCCACCTGGCCGTGTCCTCCCTCGTCCCGGCGTCCCAAACTAACCAATGGGGTGCGGGGTCCTTCGCATAGCCTCCCGACCATGACCGATGATGTGTGGCTCCCGTTCCGCGCCGAAGAGATAGAGGGACTCCCGGAGGGCCTCGGCTACCGTTTCTGGGACGGTGACGAGGACTTTCCCGCCGACCCCGCCGACTGCGTGTTCTACGTCGTGCCCTATATGAAGAGCGGCGAGGTCGCGCTGCGTCCCCTGTCCGCGATGACATCCGTCCGCGTCGTGCAGACCCTCTCCGCCGGCATCGACCACGTCGAGCCGGGCCTCGGCCTGCTGCCCAGGGGGGCGCGGCTGTGCAACGCGGCGGGGGTGCATGACGCCAGCACCGCCGAGCTGGCGCTGGCGCTGATCCTCGCCTCGCTGCGCGGCATCCCCGACTTCGTCCGAGGGCAGGATCGCGAGGAGTGGCGGGCCGGGTTCCGCCCGGCACTCGCCGACAAGTCCGTCCTCATCGTCGGATACGGGTCCGTGGGCGCCGCCATCGAGGACCGGCTCGCACCGTTCGAACTCGCGCGGGTGGCGCGCGTCGCGCGCCGCGAGCGGGAGACGGCACGCGGCCTTGTGCATCCCGTCTCCCGATTGTCCGAACTTCTTCCCGGCGCCGATGTCGTGGTGCTCGTCACGCCGCTCACGGATGCGACGCGGGGCCTGGTCGACGCGGAGTTCCTGGCCCGTATGAAGGACGGTGCGCTGCTGGTCAACATGGCCCGCGGCGGTGTCGTCGACACCAAGGCGCTGCTGGCCGAGCTGCAGACCGGCCGGCTCACGGCCGCCCTGGACGTCACCGACCCCGAACCGCTGCCGGCGGGCCATCCGCTGTGGCACGCGCCGGGAGTTCTGATCAGCCCTCATGTGGGCGGTCCCACCTCGGCGTTCTGGCCCCGGGCCAAGCGCCTCCTGAGCGCCCAGCTGAACCGTTTCGCACGGGGAGAACCGCTGGAGAACGTGGTGCGGACGACCGGCTCATGACGGGGGTGGGCGCGGGCGGGCGCACAAAGAAGCGGCAGGCGTGGGAAGACCTGCGCGGCGCACGTTTCCAGCCATGCCCGCGCCCCCTGCCTCGGCCGGCCTCCGGTCGCACCACCGGCGCATACGTCGAATCCCGTTCGCTCCGCCCGCGCCTCGGGCACACTCCGCAGTCCCTCGTACGCGGTATGTGCGCACAACTCCCCTGTTCGTCACGGAGCGTAGAGAGACTATGTCCCTGAGTGACGAGACTGGTGTATCGTCCCGACAGGGGTGGCGCCGCGACGGTTCGGCGCCGGGGATGGAATTTTGAGACACGCGAGGGGGGCGACGGCGATGCACGGCCCATGGACCAACCATCCGACGCGGCGAGGCCGCGGGCGGCGACTCTGGCGAGCGGCGACACGCAGACGCGGTCACGGCGGCCAGGGCGGTCGTCTCCATCACCACCGCCGGCCCGGCGGCCGCAAGATGCCTGCCCACCCAGTGCGCCGCGACCGGCGGGAGGCGGCGGTGCCCCGGACCGGGAGCGCCCGGTGAGTTCCCCGGGAGCGCTGCTGGCCCGGCGTTCGGCGCGGAGGAACCGGACGAGCCCGGTGCCGCCGCTCGCCGTGGCCCTGGTGTGCGCGGCCTACGCCGTCGGTTCCGAGCTCGGCTGGGGCTCCCGAGGGCTCGCGCTCTTCATGGGGGACTTCGGGTTGAGCGCGGCTGCGGGTGCCGCGTCGGTCTCGTGCTTTTTCCACGCGCGCAGCCGTCAGGGCCGTTTTCGACCCGCCTGGCTGCTGTTCTCGCTCTCCTCCGCCATGACGGCGCTCGGCAACGGCGTCTGGGGCTGGTACGAGGTCGTCCTCGACCGTCCCGTCCCCTCGCCCAGCTGCGCCGACCTGTTCTTCCTCTGTTTCGCTCCGCCCGCCATCATAGGACTGCTCGTGCTCGCCAAAAGGCCCGTCACCAAGGCGGGTTGGGTATGTCTCGTGCTTGACGCCTGGCTCATCGGCGGCTCGCTGCTCACCCTCTCGTGGAGCCTCGCGCTCGCCCAAGCGGCCACGTTCGAGGGCCCCAGCGTGGCACACACCGCGCTCTCGCTCGCGTACCCGCTGCTGGACATCGCCCTGATCAGCATGGTGGTCGCCCTGCACTTCCGGCGCTCGGCGGTGAACCGCTCCGCGGTCAACACCGCCATCGGCGCGCTCGCCCTGACCGTGCTGTGCGACGCCCTCTTCACCTCGCCGCTGCTGCACAGCAGCTACCACTCCGGCCAGCTGCTGGACGCGGGATGGTTCTCCGGCTCGCTCCTCCTCGCCTATGCCCCCTGGGTCGGCCCCCGGCCGGGGCGGCCGGACGGCGGGGGCCACACGCGCGTGGTGCACGAGCACGTACCGGGCCGGCGGCAGACGGCACCGCGCGGAGAGGACCACCGGGGAGGGTGCCCGCATCCGCCCGCCCCGGACCCGGCCCCCGCCGGCGGACTGCCGCAGGATCCCGACCGTGACCGGTATCCGGCCACGCGCCCCATCTCCGGATCGCTGGCCGCGCTCACGCCCTACCTGGCGGCCGCGGTCTGCACCCTGGGGATCCTCTACAACGTCCTCAACGGCCACCGGGTCGACCGCGTGGTGCTCATCACCGCGGGCGCCGTGGTGCTCGCGCTCGTCGTGCGCCAGGGCATCATGCTGCTCGACAACATCACACTCACCCAGGAACTCGCGCAGAAGGAGAACCACTTCCGCTCCCTGGTGCAGGGCTCCAGCGACGTCATCATGATCGCCGCCCCCAACGGCATCCTCCGGTACGTATCGCCGGCCGCCGCCGGCGTCTACGGACGGCCCGCCGAGGAACTCGTGGGCACCGAGCTCGCCGCGCTCATCCACCCGGAGGACCTCGGCTGCGTGGTGCACGAAGTGCGCCGCTTCCTCACCGCCGGCCACGCGGAGGAGCCCACCACCCGCATCGAGTGCCGCTTCAGGTCAGGCGCCGGCGGCTGGCTCAACGTCGAGTCCACCGTCAACCGCCACGAGGGCGGCCTCATCTTCAACAGCCGGGACGTGACGGAGCGGGTGCGGCTGCAGGCACAGCTGCAGCACAACGCCGAGCACGACCCGCTCACCGACCTGCCCAACCGCGCCCTGTTCACCAGGCGCGTCCGGCAGGCGCTGTCCGGCCGCCGCGTCTCCGACCGCGGCACCGCCGTCCTCTTCATCGACCTCGACGGCTTCAAGGCCGTCAACGACACGATCGGGCACCAGGCCGGGGACGAGCTGCTCGTCCAGGCCGCCCGCAGACTCCAGGACGCGGTGCGGCAGGGCGACACCGCCGCCCGTCTCGGCGGGGACGAGTTCGCCGCCCTGATCGTCGGCGACGGCACCCGCGACCGTGCGGCGCGCGAACGCCACATCCTCGAACTCGCCGACCGGCTACGGGTCACCCTCTCCCAGCCCTACGACATCGACGGCAACGATGTCCGGGTCGCCGCGTCCATCGGTGTGGCCTTCTCCGAGCCCGGCCTGGACGCGGGCGAGCTGCTGCGCAACGCCGACCTCGCCATGTACCGGGCCAAGGCCGCGGGCAAGGGCCGCGTCGAGCTGTACGGGCCCCAGATGCAGCAGGACGCCGTACGGAGGACGGAGCTGGTCACCCGGCTGCGGTCCGCCCTGCAGGAAGGCGAGTTCACCCTGCTGCACCAGCCCGTGGTGTCTCTCGCGGACGGCCGGATCGCATCGGTCAGCGCCCAGGCGCGCTGGCGCTCCTCCCAGGGGGTGGTCTTCACGCCCGAGGAGTTCCTGCGCGTCTCCGAGGACGGCGACAGGACCGCCGAGCTGGGGCGCTGGACGCTGGAGAAGGCCGTCGAGCAGGCCGCCGAGCGCACGGCCACCAGGCTCGCCGTGCCCGTCGCCGTCCGGATGAGCGCCCGCCGCCTCCTCGACCGGTCCCTGCCGCTCGGCTCGGTGGAGGCCCTGCTCACCCGGCACGGCCTGGCCTCGGGCGCTCTCCTGATCGAGCTGTCGGGCGTCGAACCGAGGATCTCCCTGGACGATCTGGAGCGCAGGCTCGGGGCCCTGCGCAGGATCGGGGTGCGGGTCGCCCTGGACGGCCTCGGCAGCGGCTGTGCGGCCATCACGGCACTGCGCCGGCTGCCCGTCGACGTCCTGAAGCTGGACCGCGGTCTCGTCGAGGGGGTCGTCGAGTCGGCACGGCTGCACAAGATCACCAGTGGGCTGCTGCGCATCGCCACCGACCTCGGGCTGCAGTCGGTCGCCGACGGCGTGGACCTGCCCGAGCAGGTCGTCGCTCTGCGCGCGATGGGCTGCACCCATGGCCAGGGCATGGCGTTCTCCGGTCCGCTGGACGAGTACCGGCTGCGCCGGGCGCTGACATCCGGCCACTATCCGGTGCCGTACGGCCCGGCGGAGCCGGCGTTCGCCGGCGGTGGCGCAGGGGTGTACACCAGCGGTGTGGCTGCCGTCTTCGGAGGCGGAGCGGTTCTACGCTCACATAATGAGACTCCCGTCCCACCAACTTGACATCGGCGGCGTGCGGGGGGAGGGTCAGTGCCATGCGCACCCGAATTCTCGTACTTGGACAGCGCGTCGGCTGAGCTGGACCGACCGGACATGCACCGGAACCCCCAGCGACCACACCCGGCGCGCTCCCCTCGCTTGCCTCATGGCACGAGGGGTTTTTTGTTGCACAGGCACCAGCCGTACAACGCCCGAACTTCGCCAAAACCCTCAGCATCGAGAAGAGAATGCCGATGACCGAGCAGGCCACCGGGGCCCACCATCCGCAGCCGCGGCCCCGATCCGGAGGACAGCACTCCGCCCCCGAGCACGTCACGGGTGCGCAGTCCCTCATCCGCTCTCTCGAGGAGGTCGGCGCCGAGACGGTATTCGGTATTCCCGGCGGTGCGATCCTTCCGGCGTACGACCCGCTGATGGACTCCCGGCGGGTGCGCCACGTGCTGGTGCGGCACGAGCAGGGCGCGGGCCACGCGGCCACCGGGTATGCGCAGGCCACCGGCAAGGTCGGCGTCTGCATGGCGACGTCGGGCCCCGGTGCCACCAACCTGGTGACCCCGATCGCGGACGCCCACATGGACTCGGTGCCGCTGGTCGCGATCACCGGCCAGGTCGCCTCCAAGGCGATCGGCACCGATGCCTTCCAGGAGGCGGACATCGTCGGCATCACGATGCCGATCACCAAGCACAACTTTCTGGTGACGCGCGCCGAGGACATCCCCCGGACGATCGCGGAGGCGTTCCACATCGCCTCCACCGGCCGCCCGGGCCCCGTCCTCGTCGACATCGCCAAGGACGCCCTCCAGGCGCAGACCACCTTCAGCTGGCCGCCCGTCATGGACCTGCCCGGCTACCGTCCGGTGACCAAGCCGCACGCCAAGCAGATCCGTGAGGCCGCCAAGCTGATCACCTCCGCCCGGCGGCCCGTCCTCTATGTCGGCGGCGGCGTCCTGAAGGCGCACGCCACCGCCGAGCTGAAGGTCCTCGCGGAACTCACCGGAGCGCCCGTCACCACCACCCTGATGGCGCTCGGCGCATTCCCCGACAGCCACCCGCTGCACGTGGGGATGCCGGGCATGCACGGTTCGGTCACCGCCGTCACGGCGCTGCAGAAGGCCGACCTGATCGTCGCCCTCGGAGCCCGCTTCGACGACCGCGTCACCGGCAAGCTGGACAGCTTCGCCCCGTACGCCAAGGTCGTCCATGCCGACATCGACCCCGCCGAGATCGGCAAGAACCGCATCGCCGACGTGCCGATCGTCGGCGATGCCCGCGAGGTGATCGCCGACCTGATCCAGGCCGTCCAGAAGGAGCACAGCGAGGGCCACAAGGGCGACTACACCGCCTGGTGGAACGACCTGAACCGCTGGCGCGAGACGTACCCGCTCGGCTACGACCTGCCCGAGGACGGCACGCTCTCCCCGCAGCAGGTCATCGAGCGCATCGGCCGGCTCGCGCCCGAGGGCACGATCTTCGCGGCGGGCGTCGGGCAGCACCAGATGTGGGCCGCGCACTTCATCCAGTACGACAGGCCCGCCACCTGGCTCAACTCCGGCGGCGCCGGGACGATGGGGTACGCGGTGCCGGCCGCGATGGGCGCGAAGGCCGGCGCCCCGGACCGCACGGTCTGGGCGATCGACGGCGACGGCTGCTTCCAGATGACCAACCAGGAGCTGACCACCTGTGCCCTGAACAACATCCCGATCAAGGTCGCCATCATCAACAACGGCGCCCTCGGGATGGTCCGCCAGTGGCAGACCCTCTTCTACAACCAGCGGTACTCCAACACGGTGCTGCACTCCGGTCCCGAGGCGGACGGCACCCAGCCGAGTGCCGGTACCCGCGTGCCCGACTTCGTGAAGCTGTCGGAGGCCATGGGCTGCCACGCGATCCGCTGCGAGTCCCCGGACGACCTGGACAAGGTCATCCAGGAGGCGAACGCCGTCAACGACCGGCCCGTCGTCGTCGACTTCATCGTCCACGAGGACGCGATGGTGTGGCCGATGGTCGCCGCCGGCACCTCCAACGACGAGATCATGGCCGCGCGGGACGTCCGCCCCGACTTCGGCGACAACGAAGACGACTGAGTGAGAGCTGAGTGAGAACCATGTCCAAGCACACCCTCTCGGTCCTCGTCGAGAACACACCCGGCATCCTCGCCCGGATCGCCGCCCTGTTCTCCCGTCGCGGCTTCAACATCGACTCGCTGGCGGTCGGTGTCACCGAGCACCCCGACATCTCCCGCATCACCATCGTGGTGAACGTCGAGGACCTGCCGCTCGAACAGGTCACCAAGCAGCTCAACAAGCTCGTCAACGTGCTGAAGATCGTCGAGCTGGAGCCGTCGTCGGCCGTTCAGCGGGAACTCGTTCTGGTGAAGGTGCGCGCCGACAACGAGACGCGCTCCCAGGTCGTGGAGATCGTCCAGCTGTTCCGCGCCAAGACCGTCGACGTCTCCCCGGAGGCCGTCACCATCGAGGCCACCGGCTCCAGCGACAAGCTGGAGGCGATGCTGAAGATGCTGGAGCCGTTCGGCATCAAGGAACTGGTCCAGTCCGGCACGATCGCGATCGGCCGCGGCGCCCGTTCGATCACCGACCGCTCGCTGCGTGCCCTCGACCGCTCGGCGTAGGACCCGGCAAAGATCTCCCGTACGACCGGGAACGGGCGGCCGCCCCGGTGGCCGGCCGCCCGTATTCCGAGACCCTGAGACGCCCCTTCCCCCCACCGTCATACGGTGGGACGCAACACCTGCACTCCAAGGAGAGAACCCAAAGTGGCCGAGCTGTTCTACGACGCTGACGCCGACCTGTCCATCATCCAGGGCCGCAAGGTCGCGGTCATCGGCTACGGCAGCCAGGGCCACGCCCACGCGCTGTCGCTGCGCGACTCGGGCGTCGACGTCCGGGTGGGTCTGCCCGAGGGCTCCAAGTCGAAGGCGAAGGCGGAGGAGCAGGGGCTGCGCGTGGTGACCCCGGCGGAGGCCGCCGCCGAGGCGGACGTGATCATGATCCTGGTGCCGGACCCGGTGCAGGCCCAGGTGTACGAGGAGTCCATCGCGCCGAACCTGAAGGACGGCGACGCCCTGTTCTTCGGCCACGGCTTCAACATCCGCTTCGGCTTCATCAAGCCCCCGGCCGGCGTGGACGTCTGCATGGTCGCCCCGAAGGGCCCGGGCCACCTGGTGCGCCGCCAGTACGAGGAGGGTCGCGGTGTTCCCTGCATCGTGGCCGTCGAGCAGGACGCCTCCGGCAACGGGTTCGCGCTGGCGCTGTCGTACGCCAAGGGCATCGGCGGCACCCGGGCCGGTGTCATCAAGACGACCTTCACCGAGGAGACCGAGACCGACCTGTTCGGCGAGCAGGCCGTGCTGTGCGGTGGCACCTCGGCGCTGGTCAAGGCCGGCTTCGAGACCCTGGTCGAGGCGGGCTACCAGCCGGAGATCGCCTACTTCGAGTGCCTGCACGAGCTGAAGCTGATCGTGGACCTCATGTACGAGGGCGGCCTGGAGAAGATGCGCTGGTCGATCTCCGAGACCGCCGAGTGGGGCGACTACGTCACCGGCCCGCGCATCATCACGGACGCCACCAAGGCCGAGATGAAGAAGGTCCTCGCGGAGATCCAGGACGGCTCGTTCGCCCAGAACTGGATGGACGAGTACCACGGCGGTCTGAAGAAGTACAACGAGTACAAGAAGCAGGACTCCGAGCACCTGCTGGAGACCACCGGCAAGGAGCTGCGCAAGCTCATGAGCTGGGTCAACGAGGAGGCGTAAGCCTTGCGCCCGAGGGGCCGGAGCCGAACGCTCCGGCCCCTTCGGGGAACTGTGGACAACGCCTGGAGACGGGCGTTGTCCAGCCCGTCCATCACGGACGGGTGATCCTTCCGCAGCGGCGTAAAACGACGCGTGCGACGCCACTACACTGCTGCACTAAGAACGCGTCAGGCCCACAGCGTCGTGCGTCTTCCACGCGGCTAAGCGACACCGAGGAAGTGCAGGCACGCCCCGCGCCGCCCCGGTGTCACTCCCCTCCACCGCCTGCGGCCGTCGGGACGGCCGTCCGCATTGGACATGTGAGGACTCACGTGAGCTCGAAACCCGTCGTACTCATCGCTGAAGAGCTGTCGCCGGCGACCGTCGACGCCCTCGGCCCCGACTTCGAGATCCGGCACTGCAACGGCGCGGACCGCGCGGAGCTGCTGCCGGCGATCGCCGACGTCGACGCCATCCTGATCCGCTCCGCCACGAAGGTGGACGCCGAGGCCATCGCGGCTGCGGGCAAGCTGAAGGTCGTCGCACGAGCCGGCGTCGGCCTGGACAACGTGGACGTCTCCGCCGCCACCAAGGCCGGCGTGATGGTCGTCAACGCCCCCACCTCGAACATCGTGACCGCCGCCGAACTGGCCTGCGGTCTGCTCGTCGCCACCGCCCGCCACATCCCGCAGGCCAACGCCGCGCTGAAGAACGGCGAGTGGAAGCGCAGCAAGTACACGGGCGTCGAGCTCGCCGAGAAGACCCTCGGCGTGGTCGGCCTCGGCCGCATCGGCGCCCTGGTCGCGCAGCGCATGTCCGCCTTCGGCATGAAGGTCGTCGCCTACGACCCCTACGTGCAGCCCGCGCGGGCCGCGCAGATGGGTGTCAAGATGCTGTCGCTGGACGAGCTGCTGGAAGTCTCCGACTTCATCACCGTCCACCTCCCGAAGACCCCCGAGACGGTCAACCTGATCGGTACCGAGGCGCTGCACAAGGTCAAGCCGGGCGTCCGCATCGTCAACGCCGCGCGCGGCGGGGTCATCGACGAGGAGGCGCTGTACTCGGCCCTCAAGGAGGGCCGGGTGGCCGGCGCGGGCCTGGACGTGTACGCGAAGGAGCCGTGCACGGACTCCCCGCTGTTCGAGCTGGACGAGGTCGTGTGCACCCCCCATCTGGGCGCCTCGACCGACGAGGCGCAGGAGAAGGCCGGCATCGCCGTCGCCAGGTCCGTGCGCCTCGCCCTCGCCGGTGAGCTGGTGCCGGACGCGGTGAACGTCCAGGGCGGTGTGATCGCCGAGGACGTCAAGCCGGGCCTGCCGCTCGCCGAGAAGCTCGGCCGGATCTTCACCGCGCTCGCCGGCGAGGTCGCGGTCCGGCTCGATGTCGAGGTGTACGGCGAGATCACCCAGCACGATGTGAAGGTGCTGGAGCTGTCCGCGCTCAAGGGTGTCTTCGAGGACGTGGTGGACGAGACGGTCTCGTACGTCAACGCCCCGCTCTTCGCCCAGGAGCGCGGCGTCGAGGTGCGCCTCACCACCAGCTCGGAGTCCACCGACCACCGCAACGTCGTCACCGTGCGCGGCACGCTGGCGGGCGGGGAGGACGTCTCGGTGTCCGGCACGCTGGCCGGCCCGAAGCACCACCAGAAGATCGTGGCCGTCGGTGAGTACGACGTGGACCTGGCGCTGGCCGACCACATGGTCGTGCTGCGCTACACCGACCGCCCGGGCGTGGTCGGCACGCTGGGCCGCATTCTTGGCGAGGCGGGCATCAACATCGCGGGCATGCAGGTCTCCCGCGCGATCGCCGGCGGCGAGGCCCTCGCGGTCCTCACCGTCGACGACACGGTGTCGCAGAGCGTCCTGACGGAGGTGGCCGAGGAGATCGGCGCGACCTCGGCACGCTCGGTGAACCTCGCCTGAGTCCGGTTCGTCCGGCTACACGGCTACACGGCAGTCGGGCCCGGCCACCTGGGGTGGCCGGGCCCCGCTCGTCCGTCCGTCGTCCTACTCCCGGGTCTCCCGCACCCGTACGGCCCGCAGGCTCGCCCCGGCCAGTGCCGCCGAGGCCAGCAGCAGGACCGCTCCGGTCACGGCCGCCGCCTGCATGCCGTGGGTGAACGCCTCGCGGGCCGTGGCCAGCAGCTCGGCCGCCGCCCGCCCGGGCATCCCGTGGGCCACCGCGAGCGCTCCGCCCAGGGTCTCGTGCGCCGGGGCCGGGGCCGGGGCGGGGATGCCATGGCGGTAGACCGCCGTGCCGACGGAGCCGAGGACCGCCATGCCGAGCGCACCGCCGAACTCGCCGCCGGTCTCCATGAGGGAGGACGCGGCGCCCGCCTTCTCCACCGGCGCGGCGCCCATCGCGAGGTCCGTCGTCTGCGAGATCACGGTGACGATGCCGGAGGCCAGCACGCCGGCCCCGGCCAGCACCAGCCACATCGAGTCCGTTCCGGCGAGCGCCGGCATGCCGTAGCCGCAGGCCGCGACCACGAAGCCGCCCATGACCACGTAGGTCCTGTTCACACCCTTCTGCACCAGCTGGGTCGTCAACGGTGCGGCGAAGCCGATCAGCACCGACGGCAGCAGGGCCCACAGGGCGGCCTCCAGCGCGCTCTTGCCCAGGACCGACTGCAGGTACTGCGTGGTGAAGTACGCGGAGCCCAGCATGGCGAAGGACGAGATGAGGTTGAGGACGAGCGCGGGCGTGAAGCCCCGGGCGCGGAACAGGGCCGGTGAGATCAGCGGGGAGGCCGCCGTGCGCTGCCGGTGCACGAACAGCGCCGCGAACAGCAGGCCCACCGTCACCGCCATCACATAGCGGATGTTCCAGCCCTGCGACGGGATCTCCTTCAGGCCGTAGATCACCGGCAGCACCCCCGCCATCGACAGCGGCACGCTGATCAGGTCGAAGCGGCCGGGCCGGGGGTTCCTCGACTCCGGGAGCAGGAAGGGGCCGAGCACCAGGAGCAGGACCATCGCGGGCAGGTTGACCAGGAACACCGAGCCCCACCAGAAGTACTCGACGAGGACCCCGCTCATCACCGAGCCGAGCGCGATGCCGGCCGTCATGACGCCGGACCACAGCCCGATCGCCTTCGCCCGCTGGCCCGGGTCCGTGAACATGGTGCGGATCAGTGCCATCGTCGACGGCATGAGGGTCGCGCCGCCGATGCCGAGGACGGCGCGGGCCGCGATCAGGGTCTCGGCACTGGTTGCGTACGCCGCCACCAGCGAGGCCGTCCCGAAGGCCGCCGCCCCGATCAGCAGCAGCCTGCGGCGGCCGATGCGGTCGCCGAGCGAGCCCGTGGTCATCAGCAGTCCGGCGAGGACGAAGGCGTAGATGTCGAAGATCCACAGCTGCTGGGTGCTGCTCGGCTCCAGGTCCGCGGTGATCGCGGGGATCGCGAAGTAGAGGACCGAGACGTCCATTGAGACCAGCAGCAGCGGAAGCACCAGAACGCCCAGGGCCGTCCATTCGCGGCGGCCGGCGCGAGCCGGGGCGGGGGCGCGGTGCGCGCCCCGGTGATCGTTCGTGCTCGTCGGGTTCGTCATGGCAGCGACTGTACGCACGTATTAAACATCTGTCTAGGACGGACGTATATGACGAGCGTGTAAATCATGCGTATGGGACGTCCGTCTAAATCCGGGTAGGGTGACGTCATGGGACACCGTGAGGATCTGCTCGAGGGCGCCAAGCGCTGCCTGCTGGAGAAGGGCTTCCTGCGCACGACGGCGCGCGACATCGTCAAGGAGTCGGGGACCAACCTGGCGTCGATCGGCTACCACTACGGTTCGAAGGACGCCCTGCTGGTGCAGGCGTACGTCTCGCTGATCGAAGGGATGGGCGACCGTTTCGCCCCCGGCTGGGGCGCCGGTGGCGGGACACGGTCGCCGGCGGGCTCGCTGGAGCGCTTCCAGGAGGTGTGGGCGAACATCATCCGTTCGCTGCCCGAGTCCCGGGCGATCTGGCTGCTGAGCTTCGAGCTGGTCCTCCAGGGCGACCGTCTCCCGGAGGTGCGCCGCATGCTCGGCGAGGCCGAGGAGCAGGGCCGCTCGGGGCTACTGCCCCTGTTCAACGACATCCCGGAAGAGGCGCAGACCAAGGAGGCCATCGACACCGAGGGCCGCTTCTACCAGACCCTTCTGCAGGGACTGATGGTCCAGTGGGTCTTCGACGCCGACGCGGCGACCGACGCGGCGCAACTCACCGAGGGGCTGCGCCGGGTGATCGCGGGAGCCGCGGAGGGTACCGGGGCACCTTAGGGCCTGTTCCGAGTTCCCCGCCTGCGCCCCGGCGCCCGGCACGCACGCTCGCCGCACGGTGCCGCAGGACAGGTGGCTGCGCCACGTGACCTGCGGCGCCGCACGCCGATCGCACGCTCCCCCATGCGCGGCCGCGCTCGTGCGGGCGGTGCCCCCACGACGCCGCCGCGCCCGCGCTCCGCGTGGACGACGGGGAACTCGGAACAGGCCCTGGCTAGCCCCAGGCCCCGTGCAGCCGTGCCCCCTTCAGCGCCATGTGCAGCAGCAGCCTGTCCTCCCCGTCGTCCAGGTCCAGCCCCGTGAGCTGCTCGACCCGGGACAGGCGGTAGTACAGCGTCTGGCGGTGGATGCCCAGCTCGGACGCCGTCCGCCCGGCCTGGCCCGCGCAGTCGAGGAACACCTCGGCCGTGTGGGCCAGTTCGTGGTGGGCGGGGGACAGGAGGGCGCGCACGGCCGGATCGTGGGCCGCCCGCGGCGGCAGTGACGTCAGCAGGCGGTACGGCCCGATGGCAGACCACTGTGCGACCCGGCCGAGCCGGGCCTCCGCCAGGGCCGCGCGGGCCGCCGCGGACGCCTCCTGCCAGGCGGTGCCCAGTTCCGCGAGACCATGGCGCGCGCCCGCCACCCCGGCCGCCGCCCGCCCGCGCCCTCCGCGTCCCTCCGCCTCCCGCAGCAGGCGCGTGGCCGCCGTCAGCGCCGGGGCCAGGACGTCCGTCGAGCGCAGCCGCACCAGCAGGGCCAGGCTCTGGCCCGGCTCCGCCACCGCCTCAGGGGCGGGGGATGCGCCCCCGTCCCACGGCACGGTGCACAGCGCGGTGGCCGCCGGCAGGGTGCGGACCGAGGGGGCGTCGTCCGGATCGGCCGAGGGCCAGGGGGCGACGCAGACCACCGTGTGGAGGCCGTCGCCCCTCGGCCCCAGCGCCATGCGCAGCTCGGCCAGCGCCATGTCCCGCTGCCAGCCGCTCCGGGCGACGAGGACCGCCCGCAGTTCGCGCGTCAGGTCCGCGCCCGCCTGCGCCTCGTCCGCGAGCAGCGCCCCGATGCGGGTGGTGACCTCCATCGCGGCCGAGAGCTGCCGCTCGGTCGGGCCCGGCTCGTCGGCCAGCAACCACACATACCCGAGGACGACACCCCGATGGCGTACCGGCAGACAGATCCTCCCCCGGTAGACGCCCGCCTCCGGAGTGGCCGGAATACGCACGGGGCCGGTGGCACGCGCGATGCCGAAGCCCTCGAACCACGTGCGCACCGCGGCCGTGGAGCGACGCGTGAGGATCGAGCGGGTGCGGACGGGGTCGAGGGACGCCTCGTCGAACTCGCCGTCGCTGTCGTACGCGGCGAAGGCGATCAGCTCGAAGTCCCGGTTCTCCAGGGTCGCCGGGGCGCCGAGCAGGGCCGAGATCTCGTCGACGAGTTCCTGGTAGTCGCCCCGCCCCGCCGTGAAAACATCCGCCACACGGCCATTCTCCCGCACGATCCCCACCCGTTCATACAGATGTCTGAGATCCCGGGCACGGATGCGTGACAGCTGTCGATGGCCGACGATCGGAGGGATCCCTAGGTTTCACGGTGGTTCTGCGTGCCGTACCCGCGTGGTCGGGATTCGGCCTCCCGTCGCCCTTGTGGAGGTGCCCCGTGCTGGGTCCCGTGATTCTCGCCGCGTCGCGCAGTGACCGGATGCGCCGCCTGATCTCGGCGGCCCCGGTGACCAAGCGGGTCGTCGACCGCTTCATCCCCGGCGAGACGGTGGATGACATCGTCCCCGTGATCGAGGACCTCACCGGCAAGGGCCTGGAGCTGACCATGGACGTGGTCGGCGAGGACATCACCACCCCCGGCCAGGCCACCATCGCCCGCGACGCGTACCTGGAGCTGATCGACCGCATCAAGGACCTCGAACTCGGCCCGAGAGTCGAGATGTCCGTGAAGCTGTCGATGTTCGGCCAGGCGCTGGAGCACGGACACGAGCTGGCACTCGCCCATGTGCGCCCGGTCGTCGAGGCCGCGGCCTCGATCGGCACCACGGTCACGCTGGACGCCGAGGACCACACCACCCTCGACTCGATGTTCGCCATCCACGAGGAGCTGCGGAAGGACTTCCCGCGGACCGGCTGTGTGATCCAGGCGTATCTCCTCCGCACCGAGGCCGATGCCCGGCGGCTGGCCGCCGACGGCAGCCGGGTGCGTATCGTGAAGGGGGCGTACAAGGAACCCGCGTCGGTCGCGTACCAGACCAAGCACGAGATCGACAGGGCGTACGTCCGCATCCTGAAGACCCTCATGGAGGGCGAGGGGTACCCGATGATCGGCTCCCACGACCCGCGGATCGTCTCCATCGCGCAGGAGCTCGCCCGGCGTGCCGGGCGCAAGCCCGACGAGTACGAGTTCCAGATGCTGTACGGCATTCGCAGCGAGGAGCACCTGCGACTGGCCGCCGAGGGCCATCGCATGCGCGTCTACACGGCGTACGGCACCGACTGGTACGGCTACTTCATGCGGCGCCTCGCGGAGAAGCCGGCCAACCTTCGTTTCTTCGCCCGCTCGATGGTCGGCAAAGGGTGAGCGGTAGCTGTCGGCATCCGAGCGCATCCTGGGTGTCGGCAGCTACCGCCCCTCGGCCGGCTGAGCCGGCCCGGTTCCGGAAGGAGTTACGGAACCCGTGACTCCGCCCCCGTGGGGGCTTCTCACTCGCTCGCCGTGGCGAGCTGGTGACGGTCAAGCCCTGACCGCCGCCCAACATACGCACACGGCTTCGGCTCTCCCGGGCTGAAGCCAGGGATTCACTCGGAAGAGGTAGCTGATGGACGCTGTGACCCAGGTCCCCACCCCCGTCAACGAGCCGGTGCACGGCTATGCCCCCGGCTCGCCCGAACGTGCCCGGCTGGAGGCCCGCCTCAAGGAGCTGGCCGACAACCCGGTCGACCTGCCGTGCACCATCGGCGGCGAGAAGCGCATGGGCGGCGGTGAGCCCTTCCAGGTCGTGCAGCCGCACCACCACTCGGCGGTCCTCGGCACGTACCGCAACGCCACCCAGCAGGACGCGCGGGACGCCATCGACGCGGCCCTGGCCGCCGCGCCCGCCTGGCGCGCGATGCCGTTCGACGACCGCGCCGCGATCTTCCTGCGCGCCGCCGAGCTGCTGGCCGGACCGTGGCGTGAGACCATCGCCGCCTCCACCATGCTCGGCCAGTCCAAGACGGCCCAGCAGGCGGAGATCGACAGCCCCTGCGAGCTGGTCGACTTCTGGCGCTTCAACGTCCACTACGCCCGCCAGATCCTGGCCGAGCAGCCCCCGGCCAACTCCCCGGGGGTGTGGAACCGCCTCGACCACCGCCCGCTGGAGGGCTTCGTCTACGCGATCACCCCGTTCAACTTCACGGCGATCGCGGGCAACCTGCCCACCGCCCCTGCCCTCATGGGCAACGTGGTGGTCTGGAAGCCGTCCCCGACCCAGACCCACGCCGCTGTGCTGCTGATGCGGCTGCTGGAGGAGGCGGGCCTGCCGAAGGGCGTCGTCAACCTGCTGACCGGTGACGGCATCGAGGTCTCCAAGGTCGCCCTGGTCCACCGCGACCTCGCGGGCATCCACTTCACCGGTTCGACGAAGACCTTCCAGTACCTGTGGAAGACGGTCGGCCAGAACATCGAGAAGTACCGTTCGTACCCGCGTCTGGTCGGCGAGACCGGCGGCAAGGACTTCCTCGTCGCGCATCCGAGCGCGGACCGGGCGGTCCTCAAGACGGCGCTGACCCGCGGTGCCTTCGAGTACCAGGGCCAGAAGTGCTCGGCGACCTCCCGGGCGTACATCCCGGCGTCCCTCTGGAACTCCGGTTTCAAGGAGGAGTTCGCGGCCGAGGTCGACTACCTGACCATGGGCGACGTGACCGACCTGTCGAACTTCATCGGCGCGGTCATCGACGAGCGCGCCTTCGCGAAGAACAAGGCGGCGATCGACCGCGCCAAGGAGGACCCGGCCTGCACGATCGTCGCGGGCGGCACCTACGACGACTCGGCCGGCTACTTCGTGCGCCCGACCGTCATCGAGTGCGCCGACCCGGAGAACGACGTCTTCCGGACCGAGTACTTCGGCCCGATCCTCGCGGTGCACGTCTACGAGGACGCGCGCTACGACGAGATGCTGACCCAGATGGAGTCGGTGTCCGACTACGCGCTGACCGGCTCGGTCATCGCCAACGACCGCGCCGCGGCGGCGTACACGGCTCAGAAGCTGCGCTACGCGGCCGGCAACTTCTACATCAACGACAAGTCGACCGGTGCCGTGGTCGGCCAGCAGCCCTTCGGCGGCGGCCGTGCCTCCGGCACCAACGACAAGGCGGGCGCCCCGCAGAACCTGCTGCGCTGGACCCTGACCCGCGCCATCAAGGAGACGCTGGTCCCGCCGACGGACTACACGTACCCGCACATGGGCTGACACCCAGCGGACCGTGAAGCCCCGCCCCCGCCCCGGACTCCCCTCCGGGCCGGGGGCGGCGCCGCACCGGCGACGAGGGGCATTCCGGTGCGGAACACTGGGCCGATGACCGTCCGGGTCCGTACCGTCCACACCGCCGACCTCGACCGCGCCGAGCTCCGGGCCGCCCGTGACCTTCTCGACGCCGTGTTCGAGGGGGACTTCGGCGACCCGGACTGGGAGCACGCACTGGGCGGGCTGCATGTGCTCGTGCACGACGAGCGGGGGCTCGCCGCCCATGGATCGGTGGTCCAGCGCCGTGCCGGTCACCGGGGGCGGTGGCTGCGCGTCGGACACGTCGAGGCCGTGGGCGTCCGCGCCGACGTGCGGCGCCGGGGACTCGGCGGACGCGTCATGACCGAGCTGGAGCGCATCACCGAGCGCGCCTACGACCTCGGCGCGCTCTCCGCCAGCGACGACGGTGCCGCCCTGTACCACGCCCGCGGCTGGCGGCTGTGGCGCGGCCGCGTCTGCGCCCTCGGCCCCGGCGGTGTGGTGCGCCTCCCCGAGGAGGAGGACTGCACCTTCGTACGCACCACGCCCGGGTGTCCCCTCGACCCGGCGCACGAGCTGGTCTTCGACTGGAGGGACGGGGACGTCCTCTGACGGTCCCGAAGTTTCCGCAGTTCACGGCGGTGTGACCGGATCGGCTGTCTCAGATAGTAGGAAGTCCGAGTAATTGTGGAGACACGGACGCGGTCCTCGCTTAGCTTTGTAGGAGCCGAACGTCTCGCTCGACCAAGCGAATGGCGGTCGTGAGCCGGGCCCCGCGCAGGCCACCCCTGCGGCACCGCTCCCCGCCTCTTTGAGGGCACCGCCCACGCCCATCAGGCAGTGGGGGAGTCTCACACCCCCCTCTTTTCCCGCACTCCAGGATTGTCGAAGGAGTCGATCCCCCCATGGCCGAGACGACCGCCCGCCGCCGAGTCCGTCGTGTTTCCCGGACGAGTGAGTCCGACCGCAAGAACGCCGCCGCCGCCCTCCAGCGCGCCCTCGACCGCCGGGACAACGGCGGCGAGACGGGCCACTGAGCCGTACCCTCATCCGGATGACCGGGGCATGTCCGTATCCCGGACGCCTCGTGTCATCCCATGGGACAAGGAGTACGGTGCCGTCATGTCTCGCAGCATCAATCTCGCAGTGATTCCCGGTGACGGCATCGGCCAGGAGGTCGTGACCCAGGGGCTCAAGGTCCTCTCCGCCGTTCTCCCGCAGGATGTGAAGCTGGAGACCAAGGAGTACGACTTCGGCGCCCGGCGCTACCACGCCACCGGCGAGACCCTCACCGACGCCGACCTGGAGCAGCTCAAGCAGCACGACGCCATCCTCCTCGGCGCGATCGGTGATCCGTCGGTCCCGTCGGGTGTCCTGGAGCGCGGTTTCCTGCTCAAGCTCCGCTTCGCCTTCGACCACCACGTCAACCTGCGGCCCTCCAAGCTGCTCCCGGGTGTCGAGACCCCTCTCGCGGGCGAGCCCGAGATCGATTTCGTCGTGGTCCGCGAGGGCACCGAGGGCCCGTACACCGGCAACGGCGGCACCATCCGCACCGGCACCCCGCACGCGGTCGCCACCGAGGTCTCGCTGAACACCGCCTTCGGCATCGAGCGCGTCGTGCGCGACGCCTACGCCCGCGCGCAGGCCCGTCCCCGCAAGAAGCTGGCCCTCGTCCACAAGAACAACGTGCTGGTGCACGCCGGTCACCTGTGGACGGACATCTTCGAGAAGGTCGGCGAGGAGTTCCCCGAGGTCACCACCGAGTACATGCACGTGGACGCGGCGACCATCTACCTCGTCACACAGCCCGAGCGCTTCGACGTGATCGTCACCGACAACCTCTTCGGCGACATCATCACCGACCTGGCCGCCGCCATCTCCGGCGGCATCGGCGTGGCCGCCTCCGGCAACATCAACCCCTCCGGCGCGTTCCCGTCGATGTTCGAGCCCGTGCACGGTTCGGCGCCCGACATCGCGGGCCAGAGCAAGGCCGACCCGTCGGCCACCGTCCTGTCCGTCGCCCTCCTGCTGCGCCACCTCGGCTACGAGGCCGAGGCGGCGCGCATCGAGGAGGCCGTCTCCGCGGACCTCGCGGAGCGCGTGGGCGGGCCCGCCCGCACCACCGACGAGATCGGCGACGCCCTCGCCGTACGAGTAGCCGGCTGACCCCGCGCCGCTCACCCCTCCTGAGAAGGCCGCCGGGTCGCCATCCGCACCCGGCGGCTTTCCCATGCCCTCGCCGGGTGTCACCATCAACCCACCCCTGCGCAACCAAGGGCCGCATTCACACTGTTTCTCCGGCTGCCCCCCGCTTGCGATAATCGAGCGCGGAGCCGCGGAATGAGGGAATGCTCGGACGTCCTAGCACTGGCCACTGACAGTACGGGCGTGAGCGCGGCCCGTCACAACAACCGGTGAAGGACAACCATTCATGACGACGCCCACGATCGAGCTGAAGCCCTCCGCCCACCCGCTCTCCGACGCCGAGCGGGAGGCGGTCCTGGCCAACCCCGGGTTCGGCCGCCACTTCACCGACCACATGGTGACGATCAAGTGGACCGAGGGCCGGGGCTGGCACGACGGCCAGCTCGTCCCGTACGGCCCGCTCTCCCTGGATCCCGCCAACATGACCCTGCACTACGCGCAGGAGATCTTCGAGGGACTCAAGGCGTACCGGCAGCCCGACGGCTCGGTCGCCACGTTCCGCCCGGAGATGAACGCCCGGCGCTTCCAGCGCTCCGCCCACCGCCTGGCCATGCCGGAGCTGCCGGTCGAGACGTTCATCGAGGCGTGCGATGCGCTCGTCCGGCAGGACAAGGCGTGGGTCCCGGCGCACGGGGGCGAGGAGTCGCTCTATCTGCGCCCGTTCATGATCGCCACCGAGGTCGGCCTCGGGGTGAAGCCGGCCAACGAGTACCTCTTCCTGGTGATCGCCTCCCCGGCCGGCGCCTACTTCGCGGGCGGCGTCAAGCCGGTCTCCATCTGGCTCTCCGAGGACCGCGTCCGCGCCGTCCCCGGCGGCATGGGCGACGCCAAGACGGGCGGCAACTACGCGGCCTCCCTGCTCGCCCAGGCAGAGGCCGCGGCCAAGGGCTGCGACCAGGTCTGCTACCTCGACGCCGTGGAGCACAAGTGGGTCGAGGAACTCGGCGGCATGAACCTGTACTTCGTGTACGGGAACAGGATCGTCACCCCGTCACTGACGGGCTCCATCCTGGAGGGCGTCACCCGTGACTCCCTGCTGACGGTCGCCCGCGACCTGGGCTACGAGGCGGAGGAGGGCCGCGTCTCCGTCGACCAGTGGCAGGCCGACTCCGAGAACGGCTCCCTCACCGAGGTCTTCGCCTGCGGCACGGCGGCGGTCATCACCCCGGTCGGCACCGTCAAGCGCACGGGCGCCGAATGGAAGCAGGCGGACGGCGGGCCGGGCAAGGTCACCCTCAGGCTCCGCGAGGCCCTCCTGGACCTCCAGCGCGGCACCCGCGAGGACACGCACGGCTGGATGCACCGGCTGGGCTAGGGGGTGTTTCGAAAGTCCTGTGCGGTGCCCGCGGTGTCCGGTGCGTGCTCTCGGCTCCGTTCGCGCGGGCGGTGCCCCCACGACACCGCTCCTCGACGGGCAGACGTCGCCTGCCGGGGCACTGGACCCCGGACACCGTCGGGGCCGCCCCGGATCCCGTGCCGGGACGGCCGGACACCCCGCCCGGCCCCGTTCGCCGGCCGCCTTCACCGGCCGGCGCGGCGGTGAGGGGCGCGGCACGCTGCGCGCTCTGGGACGGCACGGCGGAACGCGGCGTCGACGACCGCATCCTGAGACGGCTGTGAGCGCGGGGGCGGATTGTGCCAGACTGTCCCCGTGCTCTCGTTCGTCATGATTATTGGCAGCAGGCGCGCCGGTCCGCAGTGACCGCCACGTACGACCAGGTACGGGCGGCCACCGTCGTCCTCGACCCGCGCGCAGACCTCTCGCACCCGCGAGAGGTTTTTCGTTTTCCTGGACCACCCCACGCCAGGAGGGAAGCGCGAGGGACCATTGGAGGGACGGTGGAGCCGGTCATTCCGGTAAGACCGAGATTCAACACAGGAGCCTTGAGACCATGACCGCATCCAGCGAGCTCGACGATTCGTTCCACGTCTTCGACACCACGCTCCGTGACGGCGCGCAGCGCGAGGGCATCAACCTCACCGTTGCGGACAAGCTGGCCATCGCGCGGCACCTGGACGACTTCGGCGTGGGCTTCATCGAGGGCGGCTGGCCCGGCGCCAACCCGAGGGACACCGAGTTCTTCGCCCGCGCGCAACAGGAGATCGAGTTCAAGCACGCCCAGCTGGTCGCCTTCGGCGCCACCCGCCGGGCGGGCGGCAACGCGGCCCAGGACCCGCAGGTCAAGGCACTGCTCGACTCGGGCGCGCCGGTGATCACCCTGGTCGCCAAGTCCCACGACCGCCATGTCGAGCTGGCCCTGCGCACCACCCTCGACGAGAACCTGGAGATGATCCGCGACACGGTGTCCCACCTGCGGGCACAGGGCCGCCGGGTCTTCGTCGACTGCGAGCACTTCTTCGACGGCTACCGGGCGAACCCCCAGTACGCGAAGTCGGTGGTCCGCGCGGCGGCGCAGGCGGGCGCGGACGTGGTCGTCCTCTGTGACACGAACGGCGGCATGCTTCCCGCGCAGGTGCAGGCGGTCGTCTCCACGGTGCTGGCGGACACGGGTGCCCGCCTCGGCATCCACGCACAGGACGACACGGGCTGCGCGGTCGCGAACACCCTCGCCGCGGTCGACGCCGGCGCAACGCATGTGCAGTGCACCGCCAACGGCTATGGCGAGCGGGTGGGCAACGCGAACCTGTTCCCGGTGGTGGCGGCCCTGGAACTGAAGTACGGCAAGAAGGTGCTGCCCGAGGGCAGGCTCCGCGAGATGACGCGCATCTCCCACGCGATCGCGGAGGTGGTCAACCTCATCCCTTCCACGCACCAGCCGTACGTGGGCGTGTCCGCCTTCGCCCACAAGGCGGGTCTGCACGCGTCCGCGATCAAGGTGGACCCCGACCTGTACCAGCACATCGACCCCGAACTGGTGGGCAACACCATGCGGATGCTGGTCTCCGACATGGCGGGCCGCGCCTCCGTGGAGCTCAAGGGCAAGGAACTGGGCGTCGACCTGGGCGGCGACCGCGAGCTGGTCAGCAGGGTGGTCGAACGCGTCAAGGAACGCGAACTCAAGGGCTACACCTACGAGGCGGCGGACGCGTCCTTCGAACTGCTGCTGCGCGAGGAGGCGGCGGGCCGGCCGCTGCGCTACTTCCGCACGGAGTCCTGGCGGGCGATCGTGGAGGACCGCCCCGACGGCACCCACGCCAACGAGGCGACGGTCAAGCTGTGGGCGAAGAGCGAACGCATCGTCGCGACGGCGGAGGGCAACGGCCCGGTGAACGCCCTGGACCGCGCCCTGCGCGTCGCCCTGGAGAAGATCTACCCGCAGCTCGCCGCCCTCGACCTGGTCGACTACAAGGTCCGCATCCTGGAGGGCAGGCACGGCACGCAGTCCACGACCCGCGTCCTGATCTCCACGTCGGACGGCAAGGCCGAGTGGTCCACGGTCGGCGTGGCGGAGAACGTGATCGCGGCGTCGTGGCAGGCGCTGGAGGACGCCTACACATACGGGCTGCTGCGCGCGGGCGTGGAACCGGCGGAGTAGCCACCCGTGCGGCCAGGGTCGCCGGGGGCCGGTTCACCGGACGGGACACCGCCCCCGCGACCCGGCCCCCGGCGACGGACTACTGCAGCCGCCACTTCTGGTTGGCCGCCCCCGTGCACGACCAGATCTGCGCCCGCGCCCCGTTCGCCGACGACCCGTCCGTCACATCGAGGCACTTGTCCGCCGCGAGGTCGACCACGTCACCGGTCGAAGTGCTGTACGACCACCGCTGTGCCTCCGTCCCGTTGCAGTCGTACAGCTGCACCTTCGCCCCGTCCGCCGTCGAACCCCCCGAAACGTCCAGGCACTTCCCGAGCGCCTGGACCGACCCGTCGGCCTTCACCGTCCACCGCTGGGCGTCCGTGCCGTTGCAGTCGTACAGCTGCACCGCCGTCCCGTTCGCGCTCGACGCCCCGGCCACGTCCAGGCACTTGTCCGCGAGACCCATGAACGCCCCCGACCGGTCACCGCCGCCCGACTGCGTGCCCGACCATGTGAACGTCGCCGACGTCTTACCGGGCAGCGTGTACGTCGCGTGCTGCCCGCCCCAGCCGATCGTCACCGTCTTCGCCGATGACGCGTCGTTGTAGGCGATCAGGGCCTTCGAACCGTCGGGATTGCGCCACGCCACGTTCGGCACCGCCGAACTCGCGGTCGACGCGATGCGCTGCGCGCCCGGCCGGACGAACTTCGTCAGATGGCCCATCGTGTAGTACTCGATCGTGTAGTCGACCGTCCCGCCGGCCCCGTCCCCGTTGTGGACGGTGATCAGTCCGGTGCAGGTGCCGCACCCGCCGTTGTGCGGGCCCATGTCCTGGTCCACCGCCAGCGACCACTTCGTCACCGACTTCGCCCAGTTCCGCGTGTAGTCGACGATGTCGATCATGTCCTCGCGCTGCTGGTTCGCGATCCAGGTGCCGCCCGAGTGCTCCGTGCCGAACGCGTCCAGCACCGGGTACCGGTCGTGCACGGCCGACTGCTTCGTCACGTCGCCGCCGTAGCCGTGCCAGGCGATCCCGCCGAAGTTCGGGTGCGAACGGATCGCCGCGTCGTCTACCGTCTGCGCCGCGTAGGAGTCGTAGGTGTCCCAGTTCCAGTCGTGCGCCAGCACCTTCGTCGCCAGGCCCGCCGTCTGCAGCTTCGGCAGCAGTTCGTTCTTGGTGAAGTACGCGAGCCCGGAGGCGTTCCAGCTCATGGACGGATAGCCCGAGCAGCACGTCGGCTCGTTCTGGGCCGTGACGTAGGCAACCGGGATGCCCTGGTCCCGGTACGCCTGGAGGTACTTCACGAAGTACGACGCGTAGGCACCGTAGTCCTCCGCCTTCAGCCAGCCCCCGTTCAGCTGTCCGCTGTCCTTCATCCAGGCCGGCGCCGTCCAGGGCGTGGCCATCACTGTGAGCGAGGGGTTGAGCTGGAGTGCCTGCCGCGTCAGCGGCACCACGTCCGCCAGATCGTGCCCGATCGAGAACCGCGTCAGGCCCGGGTCGCTCTGCCCGGCCGGCACGTCGTCGTACGTGTAGCCGTACCGCGCCAGGTCGGAGGCGCCCATCGGGTTGCGCAGGAACGACAGCCCGATCCCGTCCGCCGGCGAGAACAGTTTCCGCATGGTCGCGTCCCGGGTCGCCTGCGAGAGCGCCCCGCTGCCGTTCATCAGCCAGGCCGCGGTGTCCGTGAAGGACGCCCCGCCGCCGGTGAAGGTCTGGTACCGGGTGTTCTCGTCGACCGTGATGTACTCGCCGTCGCCGCCGGTTCCCGGCTGGAAGGCGAACGGGGCCTGAGCCTGGAGACCGCGCACGACATGGCGCCCGCCGGCGTCGTCGGTCGTGGTCAGCCAGGCGGTGATCTGCTCGCCGGCGGCGTGCGCGGGCAGGCTGCCTGCGGCGGTGAGCCCGGCGGTGGTCAGCAGTCCGGCGAGGAGCGCACGGACCGCGCGGAGGGGCCTTTTCATGGTGCGCCGCCCTTCTGGGGGTGGGGGTCGGGAGGCGTGCGAGGTGCGTGAGTGAATGACGGCACCGACACGGCGTCAAGAGGGTGCGCGTTCAGCTTCCGAAGGGACAACAGTCCCGTTCCTGCCGGAACTTGACTCTGTACCTGTTCTGACGTGAAGTCTTGACGGCTTCGAGGGCCCCCAGTTAACTCACGCCGTGATCTAAGTCGTAAGTCAAGCATGTGGACCACGACAGCCAAAGGGAAGGCCCATGCGAAGAACCGCCCTGCTCGCCTCCGCCGCCCTGCTCACCGCCCTGCTCCCGCTCACCACCGCCGCCACCGCGTCCGGTGCCGACGACCCGCCCCCCGCCCCGGTCGACCGCTTCGAGGGAGAGGTGCCCTTCGCCGGCCAGCCCGCCGAGGGCATCTTCACCTGGGGCGGAGACGCTGACGACCCGCCCGCGCTGCAGCTCGCCGACCGCGCGGACGCCCCCGAGGGCGCCAAGGTCCTCAGCGGCAGCTACGACATCAGCGGCTACGGCGGCTTCACCCACGACTTCGCGGCCGACCGGCCCGCCCACGACTGGTCCGCCCACAAGGGCATCCGCTTGTGGTGGGACGGCCAGGACAACGGCAAGGAGATCGCCTTCGAGATCAAGGACGGCGGCGCGAACGGTGAGGCGTCGGAGCTGTGGACGACCTCCTTCACCGACGACTTCACCGGCTGGAAACAGATCGAGATCCCCTTCACCGACTTCACGTATCGCACGGACTACCAGCCCGTCGGCGGCATCGACCACGTCCTCGGCCTCACGGAGATGTGGGGCTATGCCGTCACCCTGCCCGTCGGCGTCAAGGGCCGCTTCGCCATGGACGACGTCGAGCTGTACGGGAGGGCCGACCAGTCCCTGCGGGCCTCGGTCACCACGGACTCCGCCGTCTACCCGGTGGAGGAGGGCGGCACGGCGCAGGTGAAGGTCACCGTCGCCACCACCGGCAACGTCCCCCTCGACGAGCCGGTCACCGTCACCTACGCCACGGCCGGCGGCACCGCGGAGCCGGGCACGGACTACACCCCCGTCGACGGAACCCTCACCTTCCCGGCAGGTACGGCCTCCGGGACCACCCACACCGTCGAGGTTCCCACCCTGCGGGACAAGGCCGCCGAACCCGCCGAGACGGTCCCGCTGAAGCTGACCGTCACCGGCGCCAAGGCCCCCGCCGAGATCCCACAGGCCGTCATCGACGCCCACGGACTGCCGTACCTCGACAGCAGGCTTCCGGTGCGCAAGCGCGTCGCCGACCTCCTGTCCCGCATGTCCCTGGAGGAGAAGGCCGGCCAGATGACCCAGGCCGAGCGCGCCGCCCTCACCTCACAGGGCGACATCGCGGCCTACGGCCTCGGCTCGCTCCTGTCCGGCGGCGGTTCGACCCCGACGCCCAACACCCCCGAGGCATGGGCGAAGATGGTCGACTCGTTCCAGCTGAGGACGCGGGCGACCCGCTTCCAGATCCCGCTGATCTACGGCGTCGACGCGGTCCACGGCCACAACAACCTCGCCGGCGCCACGATCATGCCGCACAACATCGGCATCGGGGCCACGAGGGATCCCCGGCTCGCCGAGCAGACCGGAGAGGTGACGGCCAGTGAGGTCCGCGCCACCGGTGTCCCCTGGGACTTCGCACCCTGCCTGTGCGTCTCGCGGGACGAGCGCTGGGGCCGCAGCTACGAGTCCTTCGGCGAGGACCCGGCCCTCGTGGAGTCGATGGAGACGATCATCCAGGGCCTCCAGGGGCGCGCGAACGGCAAGGACCTGAGCCGCGACGACAAGGTCCTCGCCACCGCCAAGCACTTCGTCGGCGACGGCGGAACGGAGTACGGCTCCTCCACCACCGGCTCGTACACCATCGACCAGGGCGTCACCAAGGTGACCCGGCAGCAGTTGGAGGCCGTCCACCTGGCGCCCTACCGGACGGCCGTCGACCGCGGCATCGGCTCGGTCATGCCGTCGTACTCGTCCCTCGACGTCCTCGGCGACGGCCGGGGCCCGGTGAAGATGCACGCCCGCGCCGACATGATCAACGGCGTGCTCAAGGGCCGCATGGGCTTCGACGGCTTCGTCATCAGCGACTGGGCGGCCATCGACCAGCTCCCGGGCGACTACGCGAGCGACGTCCGCACGTCCGTCGGCGCGGGCCTCGACATGATCATGGTCCCGTACGCGTACAAGGACTTCCTGACGACCCTGACCGACGAGGTGAAGGCGGGCCGCATCAGCGAGCGGCGGATCGACGACGCCGTCTCCCGCATCCTCACGCAGAAGTTCCGGCTGGGACTCTTCGAGCACCCCTACGCCGACACGAGCGGGGCCGCGCGGATCGGCTCCCCGGCGCACCGGGCCGTGGCCCGCCGGGCGGCCGCCGAGTCCCAGGTGCTGCTGAAGAACGCGCACGGCGTGCTGCCGCTGAAGAAGGACCAGAAGGTGTACGTCGCGGGGTCCAACGCCGACGACCTCGGCAACCAGACCGGCGGCTGGACCATCACCTGGCAGGGCGCCTCCGGCACCCACACCCAGGGCACGACCGTCCTCCAGGGCATGCGCAAGGCGGCCCCGGACGCGACGATCACCTACTCCAAGGACGCCTCGGCGCCGCTGGACGGCTACGACGTCGGGGTGGTCGTCGTCGGGGAGACCCCGTACGCCGAGGGCGTCGGCGACGTCGGCAACGGCAACGACCTGGAGCTGTCCGCCGCCGACAAGGCCGCCGTGGACCGGGTGTGCGGCGCCATGCGGTGCGCCGTGCTGATCGTCTCCGGGCGCCCGCAGCTCATCGGCGACCGGCTCGGCGGCATCGACGCGCTCGTGGCCTCCTGGCTGCCGGGCACCGAGGGCGACGGCGTGGCGGACGTCCTGTACGGCAGGCGTCCCTTCACCGGCCAGCTCCCCGTCACCTGGCCCAGGTCGCAGGACCAGCTGCCGATCAACGTCGGCGACGCCTCCTACGACCCTCAGTTCCCTTACGGCTGGGGCCTCACCACGCTCACCGGGGTCCCGCAGGGCGGCACGGCGACGCTCAAGGCACTCGCGCGCGCGGCCGCCGCGGCCGAGCGGACGGGATCGGCACGCGCGGGGCGGGCGATCGTGACCCGGGCCCGGCTGATCGTCCAGCGGAAGGCGGGCTCCGCCATGACGGAGGCGTTCGCGGGACCGTTCGCGGACGCGGACCATCTGCTGCTGACGGGGAGGTACGCGGCGGCGGTGGCGAAGCTGACGGAGGCATACCGGGCGGCGTGACGCTCCGGGGGCCGATCCCGGCGGGTGGTGCGTGCGCACGATACGCACCACCCGCCGAATGTACGTATATCAGGCGTGATGGCCGGTTTCACATAGTTTCGGGTAGTTTCGACGTATGAAGGCCGTGCTGGTCCGAGGAATCGCCGTTCCGCTGATCGCCCTGGTCACGGCGGCCCTGACGGTGCTGTCCGTGGGCGCGCCCCGCGCCCACGCGGTCACGGACGTCTCGGTGATCGCCGAGGCGCTGCGCAAGGATCCCGTGTACGTCGATCCGGCCGCCTCCGGGCAGGTGTCCGCGCGGGACGCCGACGCCCTCGCGAAGAAGATCAAGGACGCCGGCAAGCCGGTCTTCATCACGGTCCTGCCCGCCGGCTACCCGACCCGGAACCTCTTCTCCGATCTGCGCACGGCCACCGGCATCACCGGCCTGTACGCGATCCGCCTCGGCGACCGCTTCGACGCCAGGGCCGACTCCTCGGTCATGCCCCGCACCGCCGTCCGGAACCTGGTCTCCAGCGTTCAGGGGGAGAGCGCCACCGCCCAGTTGAACGACTTCACCGACCGCGCCCTGGCCGATGTCGGCGGCCACGCCCCGTCCACCTGGGGCACCTCGGGCGGCGTCTCGTACACCGGGCTGATCACGGCCGGCGCGGTGCTGCTGGCCGCAGGCGTGGGCACCTTCGCGCTCGTACGACGGGGCCGGCGCCGGCGGGAGGAGGAGCAGCGGGCCGCGCTGGAGAGGCTGCGGGTCGTGGTCGACGAGGACATCACCGCCTTCGGTGAGGAACTGGACCGCCTCGACTTCCACCCCGCGGAACCGGGCGCGGACGAGGCGATGCGCGCGGACTACGAGCGGGCGCTGGACGCGTACGAACAGGCGAAGTCGTCCATGGCGGCCGCCCGGCGCCCCGAGGACGTCAAGGCGGTGACCCAGGCCCTGGAGGACGGACGCTTCTCGCTGGCCCTGCTCGCCGCCCGCCGCGAGCACCGGCCGCTGCCCGAGCGCAGGCCGCCCTGCTTCTTCGACCCGCGCCACGGCCCGTCCGTCGCCGACGCGACCTGGACGCCCGCGGGCGGCACCCCGCGCGAGGTCCCGGTGTGCGCGGCGGACCGGGCCCGGCTGGCCGACGGCCGCGACCCGCTGGTCCGCGAGGTGGACACGGACCACGGCCGCCGCCCGTACTGGGAGGCGGGCCCCGCCTACGGCCCCTGGGCGGGCGGCTACTTCGGCGGCGGCATCCTGCCCGGCCTGCTGGTCGGCACGCTGCTCGGCAGCATGATGGCCACCCCGTCGTACGCGGCCGGCTACGGCGCGGGCTACGGCGACTTCGGCGGTCACGAGGGCGGGGACGTGTCGGGCGCCGACTTCGACCCCGGGGACTTCGGCGGCGGCTTCGGGGACGGCGGGGGAGGGGACTTCGGCGGCGGGTTCTGACCCCGCCGCGCGACTCCAGCCTCAGTGCACCGGCCGACGCGGGTACCAGGGGCGGGAGTTGAGGACCCGCACTCATGTGCTCCCTGAGCCGCCCCCATGGGGCGGCCTCCGCAGCGGCACGGTTCGACACGGCACACGCCGCATCGCCACCACAGGCAGGAGGAGGAAAGCGCTGATGGTGTGGGACGAGTGGGAGCAGCTCAAGGAGGGCGCGGCCCGGCAGCACTCCGAGCGGATGCAGATCGACCACTGGGCCGACCCGGCGGGCGGAGGAGGCGGCCTCGTGCCAGGGCGTCTCCAGCAGCACCATGGGGCCGTCGAGGCAAGCGTGCGGTGTGACAGTCGCCTCGTGAAGGCACAACCCCAACACCCCCGCACCCGCGAGGCGTTCTACCGCCGGGACCGCAGGTCGATCCGTCTCGCCCGTGAGTTCACGCGCAACGCCCTCGCCGACTGGGCCGCCGGCCCCCACCCCGAGGACGTACTGCTCTGTGCGAGCGAACTGGCCACCAACGCGCTGCTCCATGGCGTCCCGCCGGGCCGGGGCTTCGCCCTGTATCTGCGCCTGTACGGCGACGGGGTCCTGCGCGTCGAGGTGCACGACGGCGGGACCCCGGCAAGGCCGTGTGGTGAGAGTTCGACGTGCGGGGAAGCCGGTGACTCCCGGCGCACCGGCGCCCTCCCCGGGGCCGGGGTCACGCCTTTTTGACCGCCGAGACGTCGAACACCAGCTTGATCTTGTCGGAGACCAGCACGCCGCCCGTCTCCAGTGCCGCGTTCCAGGTCAGGCCCCAGGCTGAGCGCAGGATCTCCGCCTTGCCCTCGAAGCCGACGCGCTCGTTGCCGAAGGGGTCCTTCGCGGCGCCGTTGAACTCCAGGTCGATGGTGAGCGGTTTGGTGACGCCGAGGATGCTCAGGTCGCCGGTGATGCGGTAGTCGTCGCCGCCCAGGGCCTCGGCCTCGGTCGAGCGGAAGGTCATGGTGGGGAACTCGTCCGTCTTGAAGAAGTCCGCGCTCTTGAGGTGCCCGTCGCGGTCGGAGTTCCCGGTGTCGATGCTGTCCATCGTGACGTCGATCGAGGCGGTCGACTTCGAGGGGTCGGAGCCGTCCAGGTGCAGCGTGCCCTCGAAGGTCTGGAAGCTGCCCTTGACGTTGGTGACCATCGCGTGGCGGGCCACGAAGCCGATGGTGGTGTGCGCGGGGTCCAGCGTGTAGTCGCCGGTCAGCTCGGCGAGGCCGGGGCTCACGCCGGTGGCCGCGGCGGTGTCGGTGTCGGTCTTGCGGCCGAAGATGCCCATGGGGTGCTCCTTGGAGGACGGGTGCGCGGACTGCGGCGGGAGCCGCCGGAGGCCGCACAACTGTTTAACGTTCAACGAGGTGAACGGGAGTGACCGTAGCCCTATTCCATTCAAGTTTCAACATCATCCATAGAGTGTCGGCTCCATTGCAGTGCGTAGCCGGTGTGGCCTCGGCGCGGCCGCCTCGCGGAAAGCGAGGTTCGCCCATGGCGTCCGACCGCCGTACGTTCCTCGCCGCGACCCTCTCGGCGACCGCTGCCGGAGTCGTCCCCGTCCCTGTCCTCGTCCTCGCCCCGGTCGGCGAAGTCCCGTCCACCATCGACGAGTTCGACACCCTGCGCCGCCGCTGGCCCACCCTGGCCCTGGGCGCAGGCTACGACCCGGCCGCCGAGCCCTGCGCCGCCCGCCTCGCCCGCACCGGCGGCCTCGCCCGCGGCTTTCGCGCGACCATGACCGCGGCGCCCGGCTCGCTGCGGCCGCAGTGACCCTCCGCCCCGCCCGCCGGTATCACCCAGAGTCTCGACCGGCTGTGGACGATGACCCGCGCCTACGTCCAGGACGGCACCGGCTCGACCGGCGACGAGGGCATGTCCGCCGCAGTCACTCGCCGACCGGGCGGGCGGCGAGTGGGGCGAGCCGAAGCCGGACGTGCGGTGGGTGGGCGGCACCACCGACGGCACGTACGCGGCCGTCGGCCGGCACCTGAAGGGCGTGGAGTCGCGCCGGCAGGTCGCCGCCCGTGCCGCCGACCACCGGTGGTGCGCGGTGCCGGCCGACGACGCCCGGCGCCAGGCGGTCCGCGCGCCCTCCCTGGGCCTGACGGCGGTCAACTTCCGGGTGGCCGGTACGGTTGACGGGCTGACGGGCTGACGGGCTGACGGGCTGACGGCATCGACGGGGGCAGGCGTGCCCGTGCGCCGCCGGCGGCGCACGGCGACGATCTGCGTGAGCGAGCCGCTCCGAACGGGGGAGTGCCTGGAGATCGTCTGGGACCGCCCGGCGGGGGCCGTCCTCCACCCCGACCCGACCGTCGACGTCGTGTCGTGGGGCGGCCGTTCGGGGTTCCGTGTCACCCCAGGGATGGCATGTGCGACCCGTCAATGTGGGGTGGCTCTCACCTGGCCACTTTGTCAGGCACCTACAATCCCCAGCCCCCTTGAGCAGTCAGATGGGCTGCTACGGGACAGGATTCTGTTCAGTGGCACCAGGAAAACGGCCCGGAGACTGTACGGAGTCGACGGCCCGCTTTCCTCGTTGGACTTCGTAAGGTCGCTACATGACCGTTTTGGACGAGGCTGTAGATTCCGGGAGCGAGCCCACGGACGCGCGCGGACGGGTCGCCGAACTGCACGAGATCCGTGCGCGGGCGTTGGCGGGTCCGGGCGAGAAGGCGACCGAGGCGCAGCACGCCAAGGGGAAGCTGACCGCCCGGGAGCGCATCGAGCTGCTGCTGGATGCGGGGTCGTTCCAGGAGGTCGAGCAGCTGCGCCGGCACCGGGCGACGGGGTTCGGCCTGGAGGCCAAGAAGCCGTACACCGACGGGGTGATCACCGGATGGGGCACGGTGGAGGGCCGTACGGTCTTCGTCTACGCCCATGACTTCCGTATTTTCGGCGGCGCGCTGGGCGAGGCCCACGCCACGAAGATCCACAAGATCATGGACATGGCCATCGCGGCCGGAGCGCCGCTGGTGTCGCTGAACGACGGCGCGGGGGCCCGCATCCAGGAGGGCGTGTGCGCGCTGGCCGGATACGGGGGCATCTTCCAGCGCAACACCAGGGCCTCGGGCGTCATCCCGCAGATCAGCGTCATGCTCGGTCCGTGCGCGGGGGGAGCGGCCTACAGCCCGGCGCTGACGGACTTCGTGTTCATGGTCCGTCAGACGTCGCAGATGTTCATCACCGGGCCGGACGTGGTCAAGGCCGTCACCGGTGAGGAGATCACGCAGAACGGCCTGGGTGGCGCGGACGTCCACGCGGAGACCAGCGGCGTGTGCCACTTCGCGTACGACGACGAGGAGACGTGCATCGCCGATGTGCGCTACCTGCTGTCGCTGCTGCCGCAGAACAACCGGGAGAACCCGCCGCGGGTGGAGTGCACGGACCCGGTGGACCGCCGCGGCGAGGCCCTGCTGGACCTGGTTCCGGCCGATGGCAACCGGCCCTACGACATGGCCAAGGTCATCGAGGAGATCGTCGACGACGGCGAGTACCTGGAGGTCCACGAACGCTGGGCCCGCAACATCATCTGCGCCCTGGCCCGTCTGGACGGGCAGGTGGTGGGCATCATCGCCAACCAGCCGCAGACCCTCGCGGGGGTCCTGGACATCGAGGCGTCGGAAAAAGCTGCGCGCTTTGTTCAGATGTGTGACGCTTTTAATATCCCGCTGGTGACCTTCCTGGATGTGCCGGGGTTCCTTCCCGGTGTCGACCAGGAGCACGGCGGGATCATCAGGCACGGCGCGAAGCTGCTGTACGCGTACTGCAACGCGACGGTGCCGCGGATCTCCCTGATCCTGCGCAAGGCGTACGGCGGCGCGTACATCGTGATGGACAGCCAGTCCATCGGGGCCGACCTCACCTACGCCTGGCCGACCAACGAGATCGCCGTGATGGGCGCGGAGGGCGCCGCCAACGTCATCTTCCGCCGTCAGATCGCCCAGGCGGAGGACCCCGAGGCCATGCGGCAGAAGATGGTCAAGGAATACAAGTCCGAGCTGATGCACCCCTACTACGCGGCCGAGCGCGGCCTGGTCGACGACGTCATCGATCCCGCGGAGACCCGTGAGGTCCTGATCAAGTCACTTGCGATGCTGCAGTCCAAGCATGCGGACCTGCCCTCCCGCAAGCACGGCAACCCCCCGCAGTAACCGAGCGGACCCGCCGCGGCAACCCCGCGGACCCCTCTCTCACGGAGACTGATCCCATGAGCACCCCTGACATCCGCGTCGAGAAGGGCCACGCCGAGCCCGAGGAAGTGGCCGCCATCACGGCCATCCTCCTGGCCCGCGCGGCGGCCCAGTCGCCCGCCACCGCCCACCCCCACCGGGGCCGCCCGAAGGCCGGCTGGCGTCGCCTGGAGCGCGAACCCGGTTTCCGGGCACCGCACAGCTGGCACGGCTAGGGCGCGCCGCACCCCCGTTCGCCGAAGGGCCCCTCTGCCGAAGAGGGGCCCTTCGTGGTGCGCACGCACGGGGAGAGCGGCGGCCCCGGCGAAAGAAGAACCCCGCGCCCCGTGACGGGGACGCGGGGTACCGGGCGAGCGGCGGCCGGCGCCTAACGGAGCCGGGCCATCAGCGCGTGCTCCACCAGCGTGATGAGCGTGGACTTGGCGTCGGCGCGGTGGCGGGCGTCGGTGGTGATGATCGGGGTGTCGGGGCCGATCTGGAGTGCCTCGCGCACCTCGTCGGGGCCGTAGGGCTGGTTGCCGTCGAAGCCGTTGAGGGCGATGACGAAGGGCAGGCCGCTGTTTTCGAAGTAGTCGACCGCGGGGAAGCAGTCGGCCAGGCGCCGGGTGTCCACGAGTACCACTGCGCCGATCGCGCCGCGGACCAGGTCGTCCCACATGAACCAGAAGCGGTCCTGGCCGGGCGTGCCGAACAGGTACAGGATCAGGTCCTGGTCCAGGGTGATGCGGCCGAAGTCCATGGCCACGGTCGTGGTGGTCTTGTCCCCGGTGTGGGTGAGGTCGTCGATGCCTGCCGAAGCAGACGTCATGACGGCCTCCGTGCGCAGCGGGTTGATCTCCGAGACGGCGCCGACGAACGTGGTCTTGCCCACGCCGAAGCCGCCCGCCACCACGATCTTCGCGGAGGTGGTGGAGCGGGAAGGACCGCCGCTAGAGCTTGCGAAGTCCACTGAGCACCCTTTCGAGCAGTGTCACGTCTGGCTGGCCGCCGGCGTTCTCGTCGCCGCCGGGCTGATGGATGGCGACCAGGCCCGCCTCCGCCAAGTCGGCGACGAGGATCCTGGCCACGCCGAGAGGGATCGTCAGGAGCGCCGAGATCTCGGCCACCGACTTGATTTCCCGGCACAGATGGCAGATCCGCTGATGCTCGGGCAACTGGCCCTGCATCTGGTGCGGCTGCGCGGTGGTGTGCACCAGCGCCTCGATGGCGAGCTGGTAGCGCGGCCTGGTGCGGCCGCCCGTCATGGCGTACGGACGCACCAGAGGGTTGTGCGACGACCCCGCGGGCGCCGGCTCGGGAGCGTGGCGCTGCGGCTGCACGGGCTGGATGCGCGGCGCCGGCGGCTGGTCGTAGGGGGACGCACCGGGACCCTGAGGGCCCTGGGGCTGACGCCGGTGGCCGGGTACGGAGGGGAAGTTGTACCGGTTCTGCTCACCCTGGTCAGGGCCATAGGACCAGTTACCGGCAGACGAACCGCCTGGGGGTGTCGCCATGTTCTCTCCTCCTCCGACTGTGCCGGGCACCATCGCTGGACGCCGCGTCCCGAAACCTTACGACCCCGGAACGCGGGCCTGCACCGTCCGTCTTCTAGTTGAGAAGGCTCCCTTGGAGTTCCGCCCGGAGGTCGGGGGTCAGGACCGTACCGGCACGGTCCACCAGGAGGGCCATCTCGTACCCAATGAGGCCGATGTCCGCCTCGGGGTGTGCGAGAACCGCGAGCGATGAACCGTCGGAGATGGACATGATGAAGAGGAATCCCCGCTCCATCTCCACAACCGTCTGATTCACACTGCCGCCCTCGAAGATGCGGGACGCACCCGCGGTCAGTGAGGTCAGACCGGACGCGACGGCCGCCAGCTGGTCGGCGCGGTCGCGCGGAAAGCCTTCGGACATCGCCAGAAGGAGTCCGTCGGCGGAGACCACCACCGTGTGGGACACCCCCGGGGTGTTGTCCACGAAGTTGGTGATCAACCAGTTCAGGTTCTGTGCCGCCTGGCTCATCGGGCTCACACTAACGCTCCTGGTTGTAGGTGCTGTCAGGACCGAAGCCCTGGCCGTTCGATTCACTGCCTGCGCTGCGTCCGCGTTGGACGCCTTGACGCAGGTTGCTCAGCCGGCCCCGGACGTCCTCCGGGGCACGGGAGACCTGTGGGCCTCCCTGCGGGGTGGTCTCCGCGGCGCCCTCCATCAGGTTCGCCTTGGGGACCCGCCGAGGCAGACCGGAGGAGGTGACCCCGCCTGCCTTGGGCTTCCGGAGCTGCGACGCCTGCTGCCACCGCTGGTCGTTGGCGGAGCGCCAGTCGTCGCCCGTCTCCGTGGCCGCCGGCGCGTCCGGGGCCACGGCCTGCGGCCGGCCGGTGGCGTCCTTCGCGGAGGTGCCGCGGCGGGGCAGTCCGGCGTCCGTCAGCTCGTGGACGGCGGACGGGGCCGGTCCCGGACGGTCGAAGCCTACGCGGTCCCCCTGTTCCACGTCAGCGGCCTGCACGGATTCCGCTTCGGGAGCGTACTCGGAGTGGTAGGGGTTCTGGTAGCCGTCCTGCTGGGGCCAGTCCCCCTGGTAAGGCTGTTCGTCGAAGGCAGGGAACGTCTCCGAGGCGGTGGCCTGGGCCGCGGCGCGGTTGTCCTGCGCGGGCTCCGCATAGCCGGACTCCGGGTAGCCGCCGGACGGGAAGCCGTCGCCTTGCGGCAGACCGCCGCCCGACGGGAGGTACGTCTCCTCGTAAGCCGGCTGCTGCGGTTCCCCGTACGCCGTCTGCTGGTCGTACGACGCCTGCTGCTCCTCGTACGGGCTCTGCCCGTTGTCGTAGGCGACCTGTCCGTTGTCGTAGACGGGCTGTCCGCCGTCGTAGGCACCCTGACCGTTGTCGAAGGCGGGCTGCTGCGCCTGGAACTCGTCCTGGTACGACGCGGCGGCGGGCTCCTGGGCCTCCTCCTCCGGCCGGCTGTGGTCCTGTTCCTGGGTCTGGGCCTCCAGGGCCGCACGGCGGCCCTCACGCATCAGCGAGCGGCCGACGGGGTCCAACTCCCGTATGTCGTCCGGGACGTCGGCATAGCGGCTGTCGTCGAAGCCGAAGTCCGCCGCCGTCAGAGCCGACGGTTCCTCGAAGCTCTCCCCCTGGAACGGCTGCTGCTCCGGGATGATCTGCGAGACGGTGAAGTCGTCGCGCTCCGGCGACTGCTCGCCGCCACCGCCGTGGGTGATGGCGTCGGGCAGCATGACCAGCGAGGTGGTGCCGGCCTGCTCGCCGGAGGGGCGCAGCTGGACCCGGATGCCGTGCCGGTCGGCCAGCCGGCCGACCACGAACAGGCCCATGCGCTGCGAGATCGCGACGTCGACGGTCGGCGGATTGGCCAGCTTGTGGTTGATGTCCGCGAAGTCCTCGGCCGTCAGGCCGATGCCCTTGTCATGGATCTCGATCATGATCCGGCCGTCGGGCAGCCGAGTGGCGGTCACACGGACCTTTGTCTGCGGGGAGGAGAACGTGGTGGCGTTCTCCAGCAGCTCGGCCAGCAGGTGCACGAGGTCGGTCACGGCGCGGCCGTGGATGTCGGCCTCCGGGACGCCCGACAGCTCGATGCGCTCGTACTGCTCCACCTCGGAGGAGGCGGCGCGCAGCACGTCGACCAGCGGGACCGGCTGGTCCCAGCGGCGGCCGGGCTCCTCGCCGGCGAGGATCAGGAGGTTCTCGCCGTTGCGGCGCATACGGGTCGCGAGGTGGTCCAGCCTGAAGAGGTTCTCCAGCTGGTCCGGGTCGGCCTCGTTGTTCTCCAGGTCGGTGATCAGGGTCAGCTGGCCCTCGATCAGCGACTGGTTGCGGCGCGAGAGGTTGGTGAAGATCGCGTTGATGTTGCCCCGCAGCAGGGCCTGCTCGGCGGCGAGCCGGACAGCCTCGCGGTGAACCTGGTCGAAGGCGCGGGCGACCTCGCCGATCTCGTCGGTGGAGGAGATCGGGATGGGTGCCACACGGGTGTCGACGCGGCCGGGGTCGGTACGCGAGAGCTGGTCGACCAGCATCGGCAGGCGCTGCTCGGCGATACCGAAGGCGGCGTTGCGCAGCCGGCGCATCGAGCGGCTCATCTGGCGGGCCATGAGGCCGGCCAGGACGAACGCGGCGAGCAGGGCGACGAGGACGGCGGCACCGGTGACGAACGCGGACTGCTTGGCGTCGTCGGCGATCTTCGACGCCTCCGCCACGGCCTTGTCCGCCATGTCCGACTCGATCGTGCGGTAGGCGTCGTACTTGAGGGTGTTCACCGCCCACCAGTTCTGCGGGGTGACGCCCTGCTGGGCGATCTCGGCGCGGGCGGCGTCGTCGGTGGACTGCAGCGTGGCCACGGCCGTGACCATCTTGGTGGGGTCGGACGGCGGCGGCACGTACGTCTTGCCCTGGGCCTTCGCCCGCGCGGCGGCCTTCTCCGCCTCGGCGGCGCCGTCGGTCTTGAGTTTCTTCTTGGCCGCCTCCAGCTTGGCGGCGTCCTCCGGGGTGCCACCGCTGAGGTACTCCTCGACGGCGACGCCCTCGAGGTAGGCGTACGAGGAGAGGGCGACGCGCTGCTTGGCGAGGCTCGTGTCGTCGGGGCCGGGCTTGACCAGCATGTGCATGCCGATCGAGCGCTCCAGGGAGAGCGCGGCCTTGGTGAGCGAGATGGCGTAGACGGTGCGGCCGTAGCTGGTGATGTTGCTGGTACCGAGTCCGAGCTCGTTGGCGAACTCCATCAGCGGGTGGGCGACCTCGACATAGCCCTCCTCGGTCTGCACACCGGTCAGCCGGGAGGTGTACGCGACCTGGCGCAGCGTCGGCAGCTTGGTCTCGGCCTTGCGGAAGATGGCGAGGCGGCGCTGCAGGCTCGCGGTGTCCGGCATGTTCTGCGCGGCCCGGTCGAAGGCGTTGGCGGCCTCGTCGGTGGCGGCGCGGACCTGGACGACCATGGAGTTCTTGTCGCCCTTGCCGGACAGCAGAGGGGCGGCGGAGGCGTCGCGCTCCTGGTAGAGCCGGTCGGCGTAGGTCAGGGACGCCTGCACGAGACGCGCGGTGCTCTCCGCGTCCCGTGCCTGCTTCCAGGTGTCGATGGAGCTCTTCACCTGGAAGCCGCCCATGACCAGGCCGACCAGCACGGGTATGAGCAGGATGGCGTTCAGTCTGGTCGGCACGCGCCAGTTGCGCGGGGAGAAGCGGCCGCCGCCCGGCGGGAGAGCCGTTGCCTCCGGGCCGGGCACGTGCGCCGGTGCCGCTCCGCGCGGCGGCGGGGTGAAGTTGCCCCGTGCCGACGGCTCGGGACCGTTCTTGCTTCGCCTCACTCGACCAACAACCTCTCGGCGACGGCACCTACGTCGTGCCGCGGTGTCTCCAGGGCCTTGTCCCCGACCAGTACGTCTCTGACGATTGGGCAGTTCAGGCATTCCAGCACGTCAGCCTGCACGATTCCAAACACTCGGAAGCGGTGGTTCCGTCGATGTAAGCCCCAGATAAATCGGTCATAAAGAGCGAGCCCCGCCAAAAGGCGGGGCATTTGTGAGCGCAGCGGCACCGGTCGACCGCGACGCGTGGCGGTACCATCGGATTTCTCTGTCGAAACGTTATGAACACCGGGGCCGACCGTGTCAAACGCCACAGCCGGCTCCCCGGGATCTACGACAACTTCCGTATGGCTCCGCCGACTTGCCCTACCGCAGGCGTGCCATGAGGGCGTGCTCCACCAGCGTGATCAGCGCACTCTTGGCGTCGGCGCGGTGGCGGGCGTCGGTGGTGATGATCGGGGTGTCGGGGCCGATCTGGAGTGCCTCGCGCACCTCGTCGGGCGCGTAGGGCTGGTGCCCGTCGAAGCCGTTGAGGGCGATGACGAAGGGCAGGCCGCTGTTCTCGAAGTAGTCGACCGCGGGGAAGCAGTCGGCCAGGCGCCGGGTGTCCACGAGTACCACTGCGCCGATCGCGCCGCGGACCAGGTCGTCCCACATGAACCAGAAGCGGTCCTGGCCGGGCGTGCCGAACAGGTACAGGATCAGGTCCTGGTCCAGGGTGATGCGGCCGAAGTCCATGGCCACGGTCGTGGTGGTCTTGTCCCCGGTGTGGGTGAGGTCGTCGATGCCTGCCGAAGCAGACGTCATGACGGCCTCCGTGCGCAGCGGGTTGATCTCCGAGACGGCGCCGACGAACGTGGTCTTGCCCACGCCGAAGCCGCCCGCCACCACGATCTTCGCGGAGGTGGTCGCCCGACCTCCGTCAGAGCTTGCGAAGTCCACTGAGCACCCTTTCGAGCAGTGTCACATCCGGCGCGCCGCCGTTGTTCTCGTCGCCACCCGGCTGGTGGATCGCGACAAGTCCGGCCTCGGCGAGGTCCGCGACGAGGATCCGTGCCACGCCGAGCGGCATGCCCAGCAGCGCCGACACCTCCGCCACCGACTTCACCTCGCGGCACAGGTGGCAGATCCGCTGGTGCTCCGGGAGCAGTCCCATCAGCTGGGCCGGATCGGCCGTCGTGCTGATCAGCGCCTCTATCGCGAGCTGGTAGCGCGGCCGGGTCCGGCCGCCCGTCATCGCGTACGGACGTACGAGCGGCTGGTCGCCCTCGTCCCCGTACGGCTCTGCGTACGGATCGTGAGAGGCGGTGGGCGGGGTCATGAATCCTCCGGGCGGGACAGCAAGTCGGTCAGTCGTGCCGTCGGACGGGGCCGGTGGGGGGATTGTGGCGGCCGGACGGTGATTTGGTGAGGTGGGTGGTACCGGAGCCGATCAGTGGAGGAGACTGCCCTGGAGTTCGGCGCGCAGGTCGGGCGTGAGCACCGCTCCCGCGCGGTCGACCAGAAGGGCCATCTCGTAGCCGACGAGGCCGATGTCGCACTCGGGATGGGCGAGCACGGCGAGTGAGGATCCGTCGGAGATGGACATCAGGAAGAGGAAGCCACGTTCCATCTCGACGACGGTCTGTGCCACGTTGCCCCCCTCGAAGATCCGGGAGGCGCCGGCCGTCAGCGAGGTGAGCCCGGAGGCCACCGCCGCGAGCTGGTCGGCACGGTCGCGTGGAAAGCCTTCCGACATGGCCAGAAGGAGACCGTCGGCGGACACGACGACGGTGTGGGACACCCCGGGGGTGTTGTCCACGAAGTTGGTGATCAACCAGTTGAGATTCTGTGCCGCCTGGCTCATCTGGCTCAACTAACGCTCCTGCTGGTGAGAGGGGCTGGGGAAGCTGCCGGTCTGGGGGCCACCGGCCTGGCGACCCTGTGCGATGCCCCGTCGGAGATTGGTCAGCCGACCGCGCACGTCGTCGGGCGCACGCGAGACCTGCGGACCACTGTGGTGCTGTTGCTGCTGGGCCGTGCCCGGCACGAGATTCGCGCGCGGGACGCGGCGCGGCAGGCCGGAGGTGGTCACGCCTCCGGCGGCGGGCTGCCGTACGCGCTCGGCCTGGCGGACGAGCTCGTCGTTCGGTGAGCTGCGCCAGGCCGGGGAAGGCGGGGAGGCCGGACGCTGGGGCGCCCCGGAGGGCTGCTGCTGGGCCGACGGCGCCGCGGAGCCGTTGTTCTGCCGCCGGTCGCCGCGGAACCAGTTGGTCTCCAGCGTGTCGTACAGCGGGGTACGCCCGTCGCCGGGGCCCGCCGGCGGCAGGGCCTCGGACTCCTGACGGCGCGGGGGCTGCTGCTGGGCCGGCGGCCGGTAGCCGCCGTAGCCGTCGCCGGCCGGCTGCGGGCGCTCGAACTGGCCCGTGGAGGCGGGGTCCTGGCCGCCTCCGTACCCCTGCGAGGCGAACTGTCCCGTGGAGGAGTTGTCGTAGCCGGGGGCGGCGAACTGTCCCGTCGAGGAGGCGTCGTAGCCCGGGGCGGCGAACTGGCCGGTGGAGGAGTTGTCGTAGCCGGGGGCGGCGAACTGGCCGGTGGAGGAGTTGTCGTAGCCCTGCGAGGCGAACTGTCCCGTGGAAGACGGGTCCTGGGCACGGCCGGGTGCCGGGAAGCCACCCGTGTCCTGACCGCGGCCGGGCGGGAACTGGCCCGTTCCGCCGCCCGCGCCGCCGAAGACGTCCGAGCGGACGAACGGCCCTCCGTTGTTCGGCGCCGCCGCGCCGGGGCGCGGGGCGTTGAAGTCCGGTCGGTGGAACCCGCCGGTGGAGCCGGGCCCCTGGCGGTCGTCGACGCGCGGGATCTCCGCGGTCGAGCCGGGTCCCTGGCGGTCGTCGACGCGGGGCATCGGCGAGGTCGCGGACAGGGCGTCCGGCTCCTCGTGGCCGCGCGGAGCGTCCAGCGAGGCGCGCGGCACCGGCGGCTGCGCGTTCTCGTCGCTCCAGCTCGGCGTGCGCTGCTGCTGCGGGCCGGCACCGGGCAGCTCGGCACGCGGACCGCCGCGCCCGGGCAGCTGCGGCCGACGGCGGCCGATGCGCCCCTTGGGCTGCTGCTGCGGTGCCTGCTGCTGGGTCCCCTGCTGCGGTGCCGCCGCGGGCGCGTCATCACCGAAGCCGACCGGGCGCATGCCCGAGCCGCCGTCGCCGAAGCCGCCCTGGCGGGAGCCCGGCCCCTGGAAGGCCTGGGCCGACTGCAGTCCCTGCGGCGCGCCGGGCGCGCCCTGGCCGAAGGCGCCGGTACCCGCACCCG
>NZ_JBHUDX010000072.1:0-69059 GCF_042678285.1 Streptomyces caeni | reverse complement strand
AAACGCGCCGAAACGATCAAGGAACACAAACAGCAGCGAGGTTAAACGCCAAGCTAGGGCGGGCGACCGCGGGGGATACGGTCAGGGACACGACCGGGGAACGTGATCGGGAGAGGCGATCGGGAGAGGCGATCGGGCGACGGTGCCTACAGCCTTTCCGCGAGGATCCGCTCGATGACCACGGCCACTCCGTCCTCGTTGTTGGCGACCGTCACCGCGGACGCCGCCGCGATCACGTCCGGGTGAGCGTTGCCCATCGCGTACGACCGGCCCGCCCAGGTGAGCATCTCCACATCGTTCGGCATGTCGCCGAAGGCGATGACCTCCTCGTGGGAGATGCCGCGCTCGGCGCAGCACAGCGCGAGCGTGCTCGCCTTGGAGACGCCCGGTCCGCTGATCTCCAGCAGCGCGCTGGGGCTGGAGCGGGTGATGGTGGCGCGGCTGCCGACGGCGAGCCGGGCCAGGGTGAGGAACGCGTCCGGTTCCAGCTCGGGGTGGTAGGCGAGGATCTTGAGGACCGGCTCATGGGCGCCGGGCGCGTCCGCCGCCAGCAGTTCCTCGGCGGGCGCGAGCAGGTCCGGCACCTCAACGTGCAGTTTCGGGTACGACGGTTCCTGGTAGAAGCCGTAGGTCTGCTCGACGGCGTACACCGTCCCGGGCGCGGCGTCCCGCAGCAGTTGCACGGCGTCGACGGCGTTGGCCCGGGCCAGTTCCCGGACGTTGACGAAGCGGTGGGCGCCGGGGCCGCCGTGCAGATCGACCACGGCCGCGCCGTTGCCGCAGATCGCCAGTCCGTGGCCGTGCACGTGCTCGCTGACGACGTCCATCCAGCGGGCCGGCCGGCCGGTGACGAAGAACACCTCGATCCCGGCGTCCTCGGCCGCCGCCAGCGCGGCGACCGTCCGCTCGGAGACCGACTTGTCGTCACGCAGGAGTGTGCCGTCGAGATCGGTCGCGATCAGCCGGGGCGGATGGGTGGAGGCCGGGGTCTCGGGCTGCCGGGTCGCTGAGGTCACTGGCCCATTCTCGCGCATATGCCCGCACGGTCGTGCGAGAGTCCGCGCATGTGAGTGGTGACGCTGCTCACCAGAACCGTCACGCCCCGTCATGATCAGGCCAGTTGGGCGGGGGCCTTTATGGCGATCCGCTCGAAGACCTTCTGGTGGGCGGCGAAGTCGGAGTCGGGAATCGGCCAGTGGAGCACGATGTCGGTGAAGCCCAGCTCCGCGTCCCCCGGCGGCCCAGTCGGTCGGGGTCGGTGAGGTCCTTGACGCTCTCATCAGACCTCACCCGGATCTGCCCGCACCGAACTGCTCAGCGGGAGGCGGTGGTGCTGGAACTCGCCGCCGACGGTGCGCCGGTCACGGAGATCGCCGAGCACGCCGCGCTGTCACCGAGGACGGTACGCAACTACTTGTCCTCGGCCATCTCCAAGCTCGGGGTGGAGAACCGCCATGCGGCGGTACGGCACGCGCGTGAGCGCGGTTGGGTGTAGCTGCTTCGGCCAGGCGTGGCTCAACGGGTAGCGTGCGCCAACGGCCATCGGCACCCTATGCCGGACCGGTGCTTGAGGCGGTCTCGGGCTCAGCGAGCGCCATCGTAGGCTCTGAGGCATGAGCCTGCGCCTGAGCACCGTGATCCTTCCTTACCGCCGCTGGAATGAGGGCGGCCGTGCGGCCTGGCAGCGCGCAGAGGAACTCGGTTTCCACACGGCGTACACCTACGACCACCTGTCCTGGCGCAGCTTCCGCGACGGCCCATGGTTCGGCGCCGTCCCCACCCTGACCGCTGCCGCGGCTGTCACCCAACGCATGCGCTTGGGAACCCTCGTCACATCTCCCAATTTCCGGCACCCGGTACCCTTCGCCAAGGAGCTGATCTCCCTCGACGACATCTCCGGTGGTCGGTTCACCCTCGGCGTCGGCGCGGGCGGCAACGGCTTCGACGCCACCGTGCTGAGGCAGGAGCCCTGGACCCCGCGGGAGCGTGCCGACCGGTTCGCCGAGTTCGTCCAGCTCCTGGACCGGCTGCTGACCGAGGACGGCAAGGAGGGCGTGTCGTACGAGGGCCACTTCTACTCGGCACACGAGGCACGCAACATACCGGGCTGTGTGCAGCGCCCCCGGCTGCCCTTCGCGGTGGCCGCGACAGGGCCGCGCGGGCTGCGGCTCGCCGCGCGGTACGGACAGGCATGGGTGACCACGGGCGACCCCAGGCTGTACGAGAACGGCACTTCCGAACAGTCGATTCAAGCCATTCGCGGCCAGGCAGAGAAGCTGGCCGACGCCTGCGCCGAGATCGGACGGGACGCGAGGGGACTCGACAAGATCCTGCTCACCGGCTTCACCCCGGACCGCGGCCGACTGCTGGAGTCCCTCGATGCGTTCGTGGACTTCGCGGGCCGGCACCGGGAGCTGGGTTTCACCGAGCTCGTGCTCCACTGGCCCATCTCCGACTCCGACTTCGCCGCCGACCAGAAGGTCTTCGAGCAGATCGCCACGGAGGCCCCCGACCAGTTGGGGTAAGCGGCCGTTGGCCCTCACCTGCGGGTTTCAATGGGGCATTCCGCCCTCAGGGCAGTTTGGTTTTCGCAGGTCACGCTGCGATGGGCGAAAGAGCCTTGACCGAGGTCACGAGGGTGCCCAGTCGCATACTCTGCGTAGCACCCGCCGCTGCCGTCAACGTGGGTACCCCCCCGAAACACGGCCTGTCCCGGAAGCTGCGCCAGGAGAGGTGGTCGCAGGTGCAGGCGGCGTGAAACCCGAGGTCTTCGGCGCGCCGCCAGATCTTCTCAGCCTCGCTCCACCGGTGGATGGGGAGGATCACGGTACTCAGTCGCTTGGCGGCGACCCTACGCTCCGGCGCCCCTGACCTGACCAACGGGAGCACGAGGCCCCCGAGGCTGGGCTGCGCCGGACCACATCGAGTCCACCGGACGTGTCACCTTCCGGTCTGCTGCCAGACGGGGTCAGCACCGTGATGCAGGCCGCCGGTCTCGTCACCGGCGCCCCTGCGATCGTGGAAGCAGCCATACCGGGGGTCCGCGCGACCAAAGGGACGCGGGACAGGCACGCGGTCCCCTCGGGTACCGGCGCGCCGGCTCAGACGACCTCCACCGTGAACGTGGCCTGCGCTGCTCCGGACATGGCCCGGATCCGCACGGTTCCCGGGGAGTGCCCGGCGTTGAGCGGTACGTCGGTGAGGCCGATCCCGTTCTCGTCGGTGGTGACCATGACGGGAGAACCACCGTGGAAGTCGGTGCCGGTCCCCTGGGCGTCGTCGACGTAGAAGCTGACCACCTGCCCGCCCGCCGGCGCGTCGCCGGCCCCGGTGGCCCGTACGGCGAGCGGGGCGAACCTGCCTGCGCGTTCCGCCTTCTGACCGTCTCCGGACACCGGCGTCAGAGCACTGACCATCTGTGCGTCTCCTCCCTGGATCCCGTCACCTGACTCCGCACGGGGACTTCGGCGGATCGTCCACGTACCGCTGCTGCCCCAGGCAGCGCCTGCACCCGGTGGAATCCTGGTGACCTCACTCCTTTGGTACGGAAGTACCTCAGTCACACATAGAACAGGGACACGTCTGCCGTGGCAACAGTGACGATCAGGTCGCGGCGGGTGAACTGCCGCAAACCGGTGGGCCGGTGGTCGCGTTCGACGACGCCGAGGACGCCGAGGACGACGACGCCGAGGACGACGACGCCGAGGACGACGAGGCCGAGGACGAGGACGCCGAGGACGACGAGGCCGAGGACGAGGACGCCGGCATCGGTGTCCGCCGCGTGCCGTCCCTGGCATCGCGCGCGGCGTCCGACAGGCGTGCTCCGTCATGGCCTTTGGCTCATGGGCGCCGCCGCCGGACCGCGGTGAGTGCGGAGACGGGGTCGGTTTCGGGCGGCGCCGCCGGCCACCATTCGCCGTCGTCTTCCTGAAGGCAGGGGTACCAGCGGGCGGCGGGGCCATACGGAGCCGGATGCCGTGGCCGGTGAGGGTGAGGCGGTCGTGCCGGGTTCCGAGGGCCACGGGGTGGCGGTGGTCATCCCTGTGAGCGCCGTGCTCAGGGCGGTGCGCGCGGCCGTCCGCCGCCGGGCCGGGGGTGTGGGATTGCCGCGGTGAGGCCCAGCGTGCCCCCGTGGCGCCAGGCGCGGGTGAGGCGGGCGGACGTGGTCGGTTTGGCGCCGGTGTTCTCGACGAGGCGGTGGAACCTCTCGGGACCGGGAGCGCTCGCGGCGATGCGTACCGCGTCCTGGTGCCGGGCACAGGTGCAGATCGGCGGTGTCGCCGGTGAGGAGCCGCGCGGCGCGTGCGGCGGTGTCGGTCATGAGGAATCGGGCCGCGACAGGTGAAAACCCATGACCGAGGTCACCAGGGTGCCGAGGCGCAGCCGGCCGGCGCGGGCACGGGGTGTCCGGGTGGGACCTCAGTGCGGTCCCGGAAAGCGCAGGTACCGCGGCGGTACGGCCCCGGTGAGCCACACCCCGTTCGCGCTGACGCGGAGGACATGGCCGTCGCGGTGCATGGCACCGGCGTCCACGGCGAGGACGACCGGGCGGCCTCGCCGGGCGCCCACGCGGGTGGCCGTCTCGCGGTCCGGTGAGAGGTGGACGTCGTGCCGGTTCATCGGCCTGAGGCCCTCGGTGCGGATCGCCTCCAGGGACCGCACCACGGTGCCGTGGTAGAGATACGGGGGCGGGGTCGCCGGAGGCAGCCCCAGGTCGACGTCGATGCTGTGGCCCTGGCTGGCGCGGATGCGGGTGCCCTCGATCGCGAACCGCTTCTTGTCGTTGGTGGCGACCACATGGTCCAGTTCCTCGCGTGTGACGCGGAAACCGTGCGCGGCCGCCGCGGCGAGCAGCGTGTCGATCTCGACCCAGCCACCTTCGTCGAGGGTGAGCCCGATCCGGTCCGGCTGGTGCCGCAGGTGTTTCGAGAGATACTTCGACACCTTCATGGTGCGTCTCTCGTGGTGCCTTTCCGTCATCCCCCCAGCGTGCGGGAGAGACGTGGATCACGCACGTGATTTTGCTCCGGATGTTTGATCCACAAGCAAGTGTGTTTATCCACAGGTAAGTTGATGGTTCTGTGGACAACTCGTGATGGAATCAAGGCGCTTTGATCAACTTTGCTAACCTGATAGTGAATTGCGCCATCTGGTCCAAGGCCCGTGACCGGAAGGCGCTTTTGGTGCCGATGATCGCTCGCACTCCGGACTTCCCGAGGCCGACCGGCCCCCTGCGGGGCGGGTTTGGGAATTCGGATCGCGGGCGGTGCTTTGCGGCCGTGGCCTGCACGGCGGACGGACAATGGGTCGCAGGAGAGCGTGGGTTCGCCATCCGGTGAGCGGCGGGCGAGGCCCGCCCGGGTCCTATCCGCAGCGCCGGGTCCGGCGAAAGACGGTCCGGTGGTGCATGGAGGTTGCGGCCGGCAACTCCGGCTGGACGCAGGCCATGTGGTCGGCCTCCTCGTCAATCGGGCTTGACAAGGCCGTAATCACGGTTGGCCACCAGTCGCTGGTCGTCAACCCTGCTGCTCACAGTGGCGGTTGCCATCGAGCGACCGCGCGCAGCGCCCGTGGTGCGAAACGTGACATGAAGCGCATGCCGCGCGCCTCCGGAGTGACGGGCACAACGGCCTGATTGCGCACGACGGCCCGCAGGATCGCGTCCGCGACCTTCTCCGGCGGATACCCGCGCAGGCCGTACAGCCGGGCCGCCCGCTTCTGCCGCCGCTTCTCCTCCTCGGCGTCAACGCCCGTGAAGCGGGCGGTCGATGTGATGTTCGTGTGGACGAAACCGGGGCAGATCGCCGACACCCCGATGCCCTGCCCGGCCAACTCCGCGCGCAGGCACTCGCTGAGCATGAGGACCGCGGCCTTGGAGGTGCTGTAGGCGGGCAGCGACTTCGAGGGCTGGTACGCGGCCGCCGACGCCGTGTTGACGATGTGGCCCCCCTGCCCTCGCTCGGCCATCTGCTTCCCGAAGAGCCGGCAGCCGTGGAGGACGCCCCACAGGTTGACGTCGAGGACCCTTCGCCAGTCCTCGGTGGTGGTGTCGAAGAAGGAGCCGGACAGGCCGATCCCGGCGTTGTTGACCAGGACGTCCACCACCCCGTACGCGGCGGCGACCTTCTTGGCGAGTCTTTCCATGGCCTCCCCGTCGGAGACGTCGACCGTCTCGGCCCACGCCTCGGGGGCACCGATCAGCCGGGCCCGCTCGGCCGTGCGGGCCGCGCCGTCCTCGTCCCGGTCGACGGCCACCACGCGCGCGCCGGCCTCGGCGAAGGCGTAGGCCGTGGCCCGCCCGATGCCACTGGCCGCGCCCGTCACCAGAACGAGCTGTCCGCCGAACCGGTCCGCGTACCGTCCGGCCGCCGTCCGTGCCGTCCGGCCGCCCTCGACGGCGGTCACGAACTCCATGATCCAGGAGGCGAGTTGGTCGGGCCGGGTGCGCGGGATCCAGTGTTTGGCCGGCAGCGTGCGGCGGGTCAGCCGTGGGACCCAGCGCTCCAGTCCGTCGTACAGCCGCTCCGACAGGAATGCGTCCCCCAGGGGTGTGATGAGCTGCACGGGCGCGTGGGCGTACGCGTCGGTGCGCGGGCGGCGCAGCCGGGACCGGACGTTGTCGCGGTACAGCCAGGCGCCGTGGGCCGCGTCCCGGGGCAGCGAGCGGGTCGGATAGTCGCCGCCGGGCACCTTCTCGACGCGCCGCAGGATCCCGGGCCAGCGTCTGCCGAGCGGCCCGCGCCAGGCCAGTTCCGGCAGGACGGGGGTGTGCAGCAGGTACACGTACCAGGATCTGGCGCCCTGGCCCAGCAACTGGCCCACCCGGTGCGGGGTCGGCCTCCGCACCCGCTGTGCGATCCAGTGCCCGAAGTGGTCAAGGGACGGCCCGGACATCGACGTGAAGGACGCGATCCGGCCCTCGGTGCGTTTGACGGTGACGAACTCCCAGGACTGCACCGATCCCCAGTCGTGCCCCACGAGGTGCACCGGCCGGCCGGGGCTGACCGCGTCGACGACCGCGAGGAAGTCGTCCGTCAGCTTCTCCAGCGTGAACCCGCCGCGCAGCGGCTTCGGCGCCGTCGACCGGCCGTGGCCGCGGACGTCGTACAGCACGACGTGGAAACGGCCGGCGAGCCGGTCCGCCACCTCCGACCAGACCTCCTTGCTGTCCGGGTAGCCGTGCACCAGGACGACCGTAGGCTGCGCCGGATCCCCCAGCTCGGCGACGCACAGCTCGATCCCGCCCGTCCGCACCCGGCGCTCGCGCGCCCCTTCGAGAGTCACCCGTCCTCCGTCCAGCGGCACCGACCGCACTATGTGCCCGTAACGTGACACAGGCGAATGTGACAGTTGTTAGAGAATTCGTCAACAGACGGTCGGGGGCCTGTGGACAACCAGGACGACAGGGGCGACTCCGCCCGCGCGGCCACCCGGTTGTTCGACTTCAGGGGGACCCCTACGGGCCCGTACGACTGGAGTCTGAGGCGCAGACGGCTCTGCGGTCTGACGACGGCAGTGGCCCGTGTCACTACCGTCGACGACGTGACTGTGATCGCGACCGAAAGCCTGAGCAAGCGGTTCCCGAGGGTGACCGCTCTTGACCGGCTCTCCGTGGACGTCGGACCCGGTGTGACGGGGCTCGTCGGCGCCAACGGAGCCGGCAAGTCCACACTGATCAAGATCCTGCTGGGTCTGTCCCCCGCCAGCGAGGGCCGCGCCGAGGTGCTGGGACTCGACGTCGCCACCAAGGGCGGCGCCATCCGTGAACGCGTCGGGTACATGCCCGAGCACGACTGCCTGCCGCCCGATGTGTCGGCCACCGAGTTCGTCGTGCACATGGCCCGCATGTCCGGTCTGCCCGCGGCGGCCGCGCGGGAGCGCACCGCGGACACCCTGCGCCACGTCGGCCTGTACGAGGAGCGCTACCGCCCCATCGGCGGCTACTCGACCGGCATGAAGCAGCGGGTGAAGCTCGCCCAGGCGCTGGTCCACGACCCGCAGTTGGTGTTCCTCGACGAGCCGACCAACGGCCTCGACCCGGTCGGCCGCGACGAGATGCTCGGCCTGATCCGCCGCATCCACACCGACTTCGGCATCTCGGTCCTGGTCACCTCCCATCTGCTGGGCGAGCTGGAGCGCACCTGCGACCACGTCGTCATCATCGACGGCGGCAAGCTCCTGCGCTCCAGCTCCACCAGGGACTTCACCCAGACCACCGCGACCCTGGCGATCGAGGTCACCGACAGCGACGAGCACCCGGACGGCACCCGCGCGGTGCGCGAGGCCCTGCACGCGCACGGGGTGACCACGCACGACGGCAGCGGACTGCCGGGCGCCGGGCACATCCTGCTGCTGACCGCGGAGGGCGAACAGACGTACGACCTCATCCGGGACGTCGTCGCCGACCTCGGCCTCGGCCTGGTCCGCATGGAGCAGCGCAGGCACCACATCGCGGAGGTCTTCAAGGACAGCGACGAGCAGCGGAAGGAGGCGGTCGGCCATGGCGGTTGAGCAGCCCACGGCCCGTACGGCCGAGCAGACCCGGATCCACGACATCGGCTACCGCTCGTACGACGGCCCGCGCCTGGGCCGCGCCTACGCCCGGCGCTCCCTGTACTCGCAGTCCCTGCGCGGCGCCTACGGCCTCGGCCGTTCGGCCAGGTCCAAGGTGCTGCCGATGCTGCTGTTCGTGGTGATGTGCGCGCCCGCGCTCATCATGGTCGCGGTGGCGGTCGCCACCAAGGCGAAGGACCTGCCGGTCGAGTACACCCGCTACGCGATCATCATGCAGGCCGTCATCGGACTCTACGTCGCCTCCCAGGCGCCCCAGTCGGTCTCCCGCGACCTGCGCTTCAAGACGGTTCCGCTGTACTTCTCGCGTCCCATCGAGACCGCCGACTACGTGCGCGCCAAGTACGCGGCCCTGGCCTCGGCGATGTTCATGCTGACAGGCACGCCGCTGCTCGTCCTCTACGTGGGCGCGCTGCTCGCCAAGCTCGACTTCTCCCACCAGACGAAGGGGTTCGCCGAGGGGCTGGTCTCCGTGGCACTGCTCTCCCTGCTGTTCTCCGGGATCAGCCTGGTCATCGCCGCGGCCACGCCCCGGCGCGGCTTCGGAATCGCGGCCGTCATCGCCGTCCTGACCATCTCGTACGGGGCCGTCTCCACCATCCAGGCCATCGCCGACGTGCACTCCGGCAACTCCGCCACCGCCGTCTGGATGGGGCTGTTCTCACCCGTCACGCTCATCGACGGTGTGCAGACCGCCTTCCTCGGCGCGACCTCGTCCTTCCCCTCAGGGGAAGGACCCTCGGCGGCGCAGGGCGTCGTCTTCCTCCTCGTCGTCCTGGGGCTCATCGCGGGCAGCTACGGCCTGCTGATCCGCCGCTACCGAAAGGCCGGACTGTGAGCACGCTTTCCATCGACCATGTCTCGCGCTGGTTCGGCAACGTGGTGGCCGTCAACGACATCACGATGACCATCGGCCCCGGCGTGACCGGTCTGCTGGGCCCGAACGGGGCCGGAAAGTCCACCCTCATCAACATGATGGGAGGCTTCCTCGCCCCCTCCACCGGCTCCGTCACCCTCGACGGCCGGCCGGTGTGGCGCAACGAGCAGATCTACCGGCACATCGGCATCGTCCCCGAGCGGGAGGCGATGTACGACTTCCTCACCGGGCGCGAATTCGTCGTCGCCAACGCGGAGCTGCACGGGCTGGGCGCGAAGGCCGCCCAGCGCGCCCTCGCCACCGTGGAGATGGAGTACGCGCAGGACCGCAAGATCGCCACGTACTCCAAGGGCATGCGCCAGCGCGTGAAGATGGCGTCGGCCCTCGTGCACGACCCGTCCCTGCTGCTGCTCGACGAGCCCTTCAACGGCATGGACCCGCGCCAGCGCATGCAGCTCATGGAGCTGCTGCGGCACATGGGCGAGGAGGGCCGCACCGTGCTGTTCTCGTCCCACATCCTCGAAGAGGTCGAGCAACTGGCGACGCACATCGAGGTCATCGTCGCCGGACGGCACGCGGCGAGCGGCGACTTCCGGAAGATCCGCCGCCTGATGACCGACCGGCCGCACCGCTACCTGGTGCGCTCCAGCGACGACCGCGTCCTCGCGGCCGCGCTGATCGCCGACCCGTCGACGTCCGGCATCGAAGTGGACCTCGCCGAGGGTGCGTTGCGCATCCAGGCGGTCGACTTCGGCCGCTTCACCGCCCTGCTGCCGAAGGTCGCGCGCGAGCACGGCGTCCGGCTGTTCACGGTGTCGCCGTCCGACGAGTCGCTCGAATCCGTGTTCTCGTACCTGGTCGCGGCGTAGGAGGCCGAAGATGTACGACCCCACAGTCGCCCGGCTCACCTACCGGGGCCTGCTCGGCCGCCGCCGTGCCCTCATCCTCGGCGCGCTGCCCGTTCTGCTGATCGTGATCTCCGCGGTCGTCCGCTCGCTGACGGGCGCCGACGACCAGGTCGCCCACGACGTCCTCGGCGGGTTCGCGCTCGCCACGATGGTGCCCATCATCGGCGTCATCGCCGGCACCGGCGCGATCGGCCCCGAGATCGACGACGGCTCCGTGATCTATCTGCTGGCCAAGCCGGTGAAGCGGCCCACCATCATCTTCACGAAACTGATCGTCGCCATCGCGGTGACCATGGCGTTCTCCGCGCTGCCGACGCTCGTCGCGGGCCTGATCCTCAACGGCAACGGCCAGCAGATCGCCGTCGCCTACACCGTGGCGGCGCTGGTCGCCTCCATCGCGTACGCCGCCCTGTTCCTGCTGCTCGGCACGGTGAGCCGGCACGCCGTGGTGTTCGGCCTGGTCTACGCGCTCGTCTGGGAGGCGCTGTTCGGCTCGCTGATCTCCGGGGCACGCACCCTCAGCGTCCAGCAGTGGGCGCTCGCGGTGGCCCACAAGGTGTCCGACAGCTCGCTGGTCACCTCGGACGTGAAGCTGCCCACCGCGACGGTGCTGCTGGTCGCGGTGACCGTGGCCGCCACCTGGTACGCGGGACGGAAGCTGCGGACGCTGACGCTGGCGGGCGAGGAGTGACCGTCCCCCGGTGGGGGACTTCTCTTGACGGCGGCTTCATCTGCGCCCGGGCACACTGTGCGCAGGGGATGCGCGGCGGAAGGAACGGGGATGGCAGCGCAGACACCGCGGGGCGACGAGCCGGACAGGGCGGCAGCAAGCGAGACAGGAGAGGAGTGGGACGGCGTCGTGTTCGACGAGGACTTCATACGGTCCGCGTCGGCCACGGAGCAGTCCGCGCGCGCCCGGATGCTCGCGGCGCGCTGGCGCGACCAGGCGCCCGAACCTCAGCCGTGGCGCTCCGACGAGCCGCCCGCCGGCTGGTTCTTCAGCAAGGCGCGCCGCCGCAGGTGGCGCCGCCGGTAGCGGCCCCCGTGCCGTGAGGCCGGCGGGTTCGACGACGTGTTTTATTCGGTGGCGCCCGCTCCGGCGGACCGGCACAGTGGTGATGTCCACGACGCCGGACCTAGCCGGCGCCACACACGGGGAGCGGAGTCCGGCGATGTCCAGTGGCAGTGCGTCGTACTCCCGGCAGGGCAGCCCGCGGCAGGCTCCGGAGTAGTTACCCCTCCGTCGAGCCCGCCCCGCCCGGGAGCTGCCCGGGGCGGCCGCTTCGAGCGCGCGATTCCCTTCGCGCGGGCCGCCCACCCGGAGGATTGGCCGAGTGGTAAGGCACCGGCTTGCTAAGCCGTGGTCGGGCCTGAAAGCCCGCGCGCGTTCGATTCGCGCATCCTCCGCAAACGAGTGAGTGTTCCCGACGCCTGACCCGGCGCCTGACCCGGCGCCTGACCCGACGCCTGACCCGACGCCTGACCCGGCGCCGGAGCACTGGTGCCGGAGACCCGGCACCCGGCGCCGGACACCCGGCGCCGAACGACTCAGCCCAGCATTCTCTCCACGACGACGGCGATGCCGTCCTCGTCGTTGGAGAGGGTCACCTCGTCCGCGACCGCCCCCAGGTCCTCGTGCGCGTTGGCCATGGCCACGCCGTACGCGGCCCACGCGAACATCGGGATGTCGTTCGGCATGTCCCCGAAGGCGATCGTGTCCGCGGCCTTCGCCCCCAGGCGGCGGGCAGCCAGCGACAGACCCGTCGCCTTGGTCAGGCCGAGAGGGAGGAGCTCCACGATGCCCTCGCCCGCCACCGTCACCCCGACCAGGCCGCCGGCCGCCTGCTGCGCCGCCTCGGCCAGTTCGTCGTCGCCCAGCGTCGGGTGCTGGAGGTAGACCTTGTTCAGCGGGGCGGACCACAACTCCGCGGTGTCCCGGATGAGCTCGTACGGAAGCGGTCCCCCGACCCGGTAGCCGGGGCCGGCCAGGACCTCCCCGTCCAGCCCGTCCCGGCTCGCCGCCAGCAGCAGCGGGCCCACCTCGGCCTCGATCTTCGCCAGGGCGAGAGCGGCGATCTGCCGGTCCAGCGTCAGCGACGTCAGCAACCGGTGCTCCCCCGCGTGGTACACCTGGGCCCCCTGGCCGCACACCGCCAGGCCCCGGTAGCCGAGGTCGTCGAGGACCGGGCGGGTCCAGGCCACAGCGCGTCCGGTGACCACGATGTGCGCGACGCCCGCAGCGGCGGCCGCGGCGAGCGCCTCACGCGTGCGCTGCGACACCGTCCCGTCGGAGCGCAGGAGCGTCCCGTCGAGATCGGTGGCTATCAGCTTGTAGGGAGAATCGGAGGGCTCCGCCGTGCTCACTTGGCCTCTGGCTCCAGCAGCTCCCGGCCGCCCAGGTACGGGCGCAGGATCTCGGGCACCCGGACGGAGCCGTCCGCCAGCTGGTGGTTCTCCAGGATCGCCACGATCGTGCGCGGTACCGCGCACAGCGTGCCGTTCAGCGTCGCCAGCGGCTGCACCTTCTTGCCGTCCCGCATGCGGACCGACAGCCGGCGGGCCTGGAAGCCGTCGCAGTTGGACGCCGAGGTCAGCTCACGGTACTTGCCCTGGGTGGGGATCCATGCCTCGCAGTCGTACTTCCGCGACGCGGACGCGCCCAGGTCGCCCGTCGCCACGTCGATGACCTGGAACGGGAGCTCGAGCGAGGTCAGCCACTGCTTCTCCCGCTCCAGGAGCCGCCTGTGCTCGTCCTCGGCGTCCTCGGGGGCGACGAACGAGAACATCTCGACCTTGTCGAACTGGTGTACGCGGAAGATGCCCCGTGTGTCCTTGCCGTACGTCCCGGCCTCGCGGCGGAAGCACGGTGAGAAGCCGGCATAGCGCAGCGGCAGCCGCTCCGCGTCGATGATCTCGTCCATGTGGTACGCGGCGAGCGGGACCTCGGAGGTGCCGACCAGGTAGAAGTCGTCCTTCTCCAGGTGGTAAACGTTCTCGGCGGCCTGTCCGAGGAAACCCGTGCCCTCCATGGCACGCGGGCGGACCAGGGCCGGCGTCAGCATCGGGGTGAACCCGGCCTCCACGGCCTGCGCCATCGCCGCGTTGACGAGTGCCAGCTCCAGCAGGGCGCCGATGCCCGTCAGGTAGTAGAAGCGCGAGCCGGACACCTTCGCACCGCGCTCGACGTCGATCGCGCCGAGCGCCTCACCGAGCTCCAGGTGGTCCTTCGGCTCGAAGCCCTCGGCGCCGAAGTCACGGATCGTGCCGTGCGTCTCCAGGACGACGAAGTCCTCCTCGCCGCCGACCGGGACGTCGGGGTGCACCACGTTGCCGAGCTGGAGCAGGAGCCGCTTGGCCTCCTCCTCGGCCTCGTGCTGTTCGGCGTCGGCCGCCTTGACGTCGGCGGCGAGCCGGCCGGCCTTCTCCAGCAGTTGGGCCTTCTCGTCGCCGGCGGCCTTGGGGATCAGCTTGCCGAGCGCCTTCTGCTCGGAGCGGAGTTCGTCGAAGCGGACGCCGGACGACCTGCGCCGCTCGTCGGCGGAGAGGAGGGCGTCGACGAGCGCGACATCCTCACCACGGGCGCGCTGGGAGGCGCGAACACGGTCGGGGTCCTCACGGAGCAGGCGAAGGTCAATCACCCCTCAAGGCTACCGGTGCGGGGTTGCGGCCCACGACTCCGTATTTCGATCAGCGAGGCATGTCCGCTATGCGGCAATTACCCTGTATGTCAATGAAAAGGAGTGCTACAACCCGCAAGGGGGCGATGGCCGGGCGTCTCGTTGACCCGACTTTCCTGTGGGGAGCGGGATTTGGGGTGCGCTTGTCCACAGGCATCCACAGTCGACCCAAGGTTATCCACAGGCTGTGCGGAAGATCTGTGGACTGCGGAGTTGATCAATCCGAATGGCCCGCGGGGGGCGCAGAATTCCCGGTTCAAACCGCTATTACATGCACTTTCGGGTGGAAAAGGGTCGCCCCGAAGTGTTGGTCGAAAGAAACGGGTGGACAACTGTGACGGACGGGGTGATGGACGGGCGGAGGAGTCGTAGGGAGATTTGTCGACCTCGTGATGCCATGTTGTCGACTTGTCCCCAGGTCGAGAAGCCCACCTGTGGATAACTTCTGTGGACAGCGAAAATCTGCAGGTAGGACCGGACGCCCTGACGCTGACAGTCTAGAACCGGCCGTCCTGGCAGCGTGCCACCCAGTCCGCAGCCGACACGAACTCGTCGTCCGACGTACCGGGCCGCGGTGCCCGCGCGTCGCCCGGCCCGATGTCCGCCCGCGGGTACGAGCCGAGGAAGCGCACCTGCAGGCAGATCCGCTTCAGCCCCATCAGCGCCTCGGCGACCCGGCGGTCGGAGATATGGCCCTCGGCGTCGATGCAGAAGCAGTAGTTCCCGATGCCCGCACCCGTCGGGCGTGACTGCAGCAGCATCAGGTTGATCCCCCGCACGGCGAACTCGCCCAGCAGGTCGCGCAGCGCCCCGGGGTGGTCGTCGCGCTGCCACAGGACGACGGAGGTCTTGTCCGCGCCGGTCGGAGCGGCCGGCCGGGCGGGCTTGCCCACCAGCACGAACCGCGTCTGCGCGTTCTCCGCGTCGTGGATCCCGGTCTCCAGCGCCTCCAGGCCGTAGCGCGCGGCGGCGAACTCGCCCGCGAACGCCGCGTCGTACCGGCCCTCCTGCACCAGTCGTGCGCCGTCCGCGTTGGACGCCGCCGACTCCCAGACCGCGTCCGGGAGGTTGTCCTTCAGCCAGTTGCGCACCTGCGGCTGTGCGGCCGGGTGCGCGGTGACCGTCTTGATCTCCGAGAGCTTGGTACCGGGCCGGACCAGCAGCGCGAAGGTGATCGAGAGGAGCACCTCGCGGTAGATCATCAGCGGCTCGCCCGCGACCAGCTCGTCCAGGGTGGTCGTGATGCCGCCCTCCACCGAGTTCTCGATCGGTACGAACGCGGCCTCGGCCTCGCCGCCGCGGACGGCGTCGAGCGCGGCCGGAACCGACACCATCGGGACGAGCTCCCGGGTGGCGGCCTCGGGCAGCGTACGGAGAGCGACTTCGGTGAAGGTGCCCTCGGGACCGAGATAGGCGTAACTGGCTGGCATGACCTCACCCTAATAGGCCCGGCGGGCCTTGGCTCGCCCCTGTGGAAACCGCGGCCTGCCTGGGCACATGTCCCGCCGCGGTACCCGTGACGGCCGCGGGTCCGCCGGACGGCCCGCCGGCCTTTGTCCCGTCCGTCCTTCTCTCATCCCTCCAGCAGCCGCTGCCCCACGTACTCCCCCTTCGCGGCCCCGCCCGGAGCCGCGAACAGGCCGCTCGCCTCGTGGCGGATGAACCGCGACAGCGCATCCCCCCGGTCGAGCTTGCGCTGCACGGGGACGAAGCCGCGCAGCGGGTCCGCCTGCCAGCAGACGAACAGCAGGCCCGCGTCAGGGGTCCCGTCCGCGTCGAAGCCGTCATGGTAAGAGAACGGGCGGCGCAGCATGGCCGCGCCCCCGTTCTGGTCGGGCCGGGTGATGCGGGCGTGCGCGGTGAGGGGCACGACCGGTTTGCCGTCGGCACCGGTCCGCTCCAGGTCCATCGCGGTCGTCTCGGTGCCGCCGCTGAGCGGCGCCCCGTCGGACTTGCGGCGCCCGATGACCTCCTCCTGCGCCCGCAGCGGGAGCCTCTCCCAGTCGTCGAGGAGCATGCGGATGCGGCGCACCACGGCGTACGAGCCGTTCGCCATCCACGCCGGGCCGCCGGAGGAGGGCACGAAGACGCGCCGGTCGAAGTCGGGCTCGGCCGGCTTGGGATTCCGTGTGCCGTCGATCTGGCCCATCAGGTTGCGGGCCGTCATGGGGTGCGCGGTCGCGCCGGGGGAGCGGTTGAAGCCGTTCATCTGCCAGCGCAGCCGCGCCGCGCCGCCGGCCTCCTTCTGGACGGTGCGCAGGGCGTGGAAGGCGACGAGCGCGTCGTCGGCGCCGATCTGCACCCACAGGTCGCCGTTGCTGCGGCGGGGGTCGAGGCGGTCGGAGGAGAACTCGGGCAGCGGGTCCAGGGCGGACGGGCGCTGCTTCTCCAGCCCCGTACGGGCGAAGAAGCTGTTGCCGAAGCCGAAGGTGATCGTCAGGGACGACGGTCCGGCGTCGCGCGCGACACCGGTGTCGTCGTGCGCGGCGGTCTCGCCCGCCATCAGCCGCTCGGCGGTCGCCGACCAGCGGCGCAGCAGCGCGGCGGCCTCCTTGCGGCCCGCGCCCGCCGCGAGATCGAAGGCGATGAGGTGGCCGCGGGCCTGGAGGGCGTCGGTGATGCCCGGCTGGTGTGTCCCGTGGAAGGCCACCCGGTCCGTGCCGAGCGACGTCAGGGGGACGGTCTTCTCGGAGGGCGTCGCGGCGTGTCCGGCGACGGCTCCCGCGGTGCCCAGCACGATCCCGGTGGCGCCGGCGGTGCCGAGGAGCCGGCGCCGGGAGATCGCCCCTTGGGGGGAGGGAGCGCCTGCGGCGGTCTTTTCGGGGGTGCCGTTTGCGGGGGCGGCCTTCTCGGCGGAGTGCTTCTCGCCGGGACGGCCCTGGCTCTTCCGGGGACGGGCGTTCTGGGAGGACGCGGGGGGCGTGGACTGGTCAGCCATGGTGAGGTTCAGCCGATCTGCGCGTTCTTGTTCACGGTCACTTGGTCGATGTCGGACGTCCGCACGGTCACCGCGATCCTCCAGTCGCCCGCCATGGGGATCTGCACGCCGCTCGCCGACCAGTGGCCGGTGGCGATGTGGTCGGGCACGACGGGCAGCGGGCCGATGCCTTTGGCCCCGAGCGTGAAGGCGACCTTCACCTCGGGGACGTCGAAGGCCTTGTCGTTCGGCCGCACCACGTAGAGGTGCATCTCGTTGGTGCCGGCGCGGGCCGGGTCAAGGGAGAGTTCCACGGTTCCCTTGCCGTCCTGGCCGCCGGTGTCGAAGGGGAACTTCAGTGCCAGGGAGCCGGTGGAGGGCTGGGAAGTGGACGCGGTGGCCGCCCTGGCCGCCTCCTCCGTGCGTCCCGGTTCGGTGCTCGTGAGCGCGGTGGTGACGGCGAGCAGCACGATCGCCACCCCCGCCTCGGCGAGCACGGAGCGGCGCAGCCCCGAACGGACGGGGTCGGCGTCCCGCATCCGCCGGGCCCGCGCCGTCGCCACCGCGGCCTGCTGCCGGGCCAGCTGGGCGGCGCGCGTGGAGCGCCCGGACGCGCCGGAGGCCCGGCTCCCAAAGCCGCGTTGCTTGCCGGAAGCCCCGGCGCCTCCGTTCTTGGCGGAGCCCCCGCTCTTCGCGGACGCACCGCTCCTGGCCGGGGACTTCGCCCCCGCCGACTGCTTCTTCTCCGCGGCGCGGCGACGTTCCGCCGTACGCCACGCCGCCACCGCGGACGCCGACGCCTCCGTCAGCTGCGCCGTCCAGCGCCGTGAGACCCAGGCGAGGCCGACGAGCACGGCGACCAGGCCGACCTTGGCGAGCAGCAGCCGTCCGTACGTCGTTCCGGTCAGTGCCGACCACGACCCGAGCTGGCGCCATGCCTGGTAGACGCCGGTCGCGGCCAGCGTCACGACGCCGGCGAACGCGACGCGCGAGAAGCGCCGCACGGCCGCCGTCTCGATCAAAGGGGCCCAGTGAAGCGCGACGAGCAGGGTCGCGAGGCCGCCCAGCCAGACGGCGACCGCGAGCAGGTGCAGGACGTCGACCGGCATCGCGAGGCCGCTCTGGAGGCCGGTCGAGGCGTGCTCGGCCATGGCCCAGGTCGCCGCCAGCCCCGCCGCCACGACGCTCCCGCCGATGGCCAGCCCGAAGGTGAGGTCCCGCTTCTCGGCGGCGAGGTCGGCGTCCTTCTCAGAGGCACCGCCACGGGACCGGCCCTTCGTGCCACCGGTCCCACGCGGCTTGCCGCTGCCGCCGGTCGCCTCCTCGCCGTCCGGGTCCCGTTTGACGTAGGCCCCGAAGAGCACCGCGATGAACAGCGCCCCCGCGGCGAGGAGCAGCAGCCGGGAGACGAGGGCCGCCCCCGACTTGGTCTGCAGCACCTGCCCCATCAGGGACAGGTCGAAGATGTCGGCCACCTTCCCCGAACTCGTGTACGAGCCGCGCAGGAGCAGCAGCGCGAGTGTCGCCGAGGTGATCGCCAGCCACCCGGAGACCACGAGCCGCTGTACGGCCCGGACCCCGGCGCCCCGCTGCCAGCAGGCGAGCACGAAGACCGCGCCCCCGACCAGGACGATGAATCCGGCGTACGAGACGTACCGTGCGCATCCGTAGAGCCAGCCGACCACCCCTCCGCCCGCGGTCAGGCCGGAGACGGTGACCGTGGTCGCGGACGGGGCGCCGACGGAGAAGGTGAAGGCGCCGGAGACCGGGTGGCTGTCGGCGGACACCACCTGGTAGGTGACGGTGTAGGTGCCGCGGGGCAGCCCCGCGCGCACCTTCACGCCGTACACCGTGCCGCTCTGATTGAACGCCTTGCCGGTGTCGACGCGCTGCCCCCTGGGGTCGAGGACGCGCAGCGAGTCGCCGGAGAACGCGACCTTCTCGGAGAAGGTGAGCGTGACCTGGTCGGGCGCCTTGTCGACCACCGTTCCCTGGGCGGGGCCGCTGCCGATCAGCGCGGCGTGCGCGGAGGCGGGCGCGGCCCCGCCGAACAGCGCGCCCGCGACGGCGAGCAGCAGCGTCAGCAGCCCGCGGACCGCCCGGACCCGGGCTGTGGGGCCGGCGGCCGTGCGGACCCTCCTCCGGACGCGCTCTCGGACGTCCCCGCCGGGAGCGATGGCCTGCGTCACGGTGATGCCTCCCTCAGTGTCCGGTCATCGGCTGGTACGTCGCCGACTTCACCGGCATCTCGACGGTCACCGTTCCGGACCTGGCGAAGTGCAGCTGCACCGACACCTTCTCGCCCTGTCTGGGCCTGTGGCCGAGCTTTGCGAACATCAGGTGGTTGCCGCCGCTGCCGAGGACGAGCCTGCCCTCCGCGGGCACGGCGAACGACTTCTCCTCCCGCATCGCGCCACCCGTGGTGGAGTGCAGCGTGATGTCGTCGGTCAGGTCGCTGGTGACGGAGGTGAGGGAGTCGGCACCGCCGGAGTTGGTGACGGTGAAGTAGCCTGCGGCCATGTCGCCGGTGACGGGCTCCGGCATGTAGGCGCCGGTGACCTTCAACTCGGGCTTGGCCGCGGAGGAGCCGCCGGAGGCGTCCGAGCTCCCGCAGCCCGTGAGCATCAGTCCGGCCGCTATCGCCACGGCGGGGAAAAAAAGACGGCGGTTCACGGGTTCTCCCCCTTGATGATCTTCGGAAGGTCCTTGATGTAGTCGTCGACGGTGGCGTCCTGGCTGTACAGCACATAGCCCGCGTCGGTCTTCGGTGAGAACGCGACGACCTGGGTGCCGTGGGTGGACACGATCGTGCCGTCCTTTTCCTTCGTCGGCGGCTCGATGCTGATGCCGAGGGCGCGGGCGCCGGCCTGGATGGTGGCGAAGTCACCGGTCAGGCCCACGACCTGGGGGTCGATGCCCTTCAGCCACTTGGCGAGGGCGGAAGGGGTGTCACGGTCCGGGTCGGTGGTGATGAACACGATCCGCAGCGAGTCCTTCTGCGCCTGGCTCAGCCGCTTGTTCGCCGCCAGCTCCTTCTTGGCGACGGCGAGGTTGTTCATCGTCAGCGGGCAGACGTCGGGGCAGTGGGTGTAGCCGAAGTAGACGAGCGTGGGCTTGCCCTTGGTCTCCGCGCGGAGGTCGTACTTCTTGCCCCGGGTGTCGGTGAGGACGAGGTCCGGCTTCTCGAACGGCTGGTCGAGCACGGTCGCGGCCTTGTCCGAGCCGTTCTCCGCGGAGACCTGGACGACGGGCTTGTCTCCGCCGTCGCCGGATCCGCAGGCGGAGAGGGTGAGCGCGGCGGCGGCGAGGAGGCCGACGGCCGCGAGTTTCTTCTTGCGCATGAAAAACGTCCCAGAGGTAGGGGGTCTCAGGAGTCGGTGGTACGTCGGCGGCCGGCCAGAACGCCGTACGCCACGCCCACCGCGCCCACGGCGATGCCCGCGACGCCGAGCGCGCGGGCGGTGGTGTCACCGCCGCCGGAGGCCGCGGACGGGGTGTCCCCGGCGACCGACGTGGCCGAGGCGTTCTCGGCCGTGGCGCCGTCGCGGCCGGTGGACGCGGCGGTCAGCTCCAGCACCGGGGCGGGGTCCTGGGGCTCTTCCCGGCCTTCCTGCTGCGGCTCGATCCAGCGGACGACCTCGTTGTCGGAGTACGTCTGCAGGGCCTTGAAGACGAGTCGGCCGGTGTCCTGCGGGAGCGGGCCGATCGAGAGCGGGAAATTCTGGAAGTAGCCCGGCTCGATGCCCTTGCCGGTCGCGGTCCAGGTGACCTTGGTGACGGCCTCGTCGATCGTCAGGCCGTGCACCGCGACCGGCTTGTCCAGCTTCGACTTGGTGATCCGTACGGTCCAGCCCTCGACGGGCTGCGGCATCACCGAGGCGAGCGGATGGTCGGGCGGGAGGCTGACCTCCAGCCGGGTGGTCGAGGCGTTGTCGCGCTCGTTGGGGACCTGGAAGCCGACCGTCGTGTATCCGCCCTGGACGGCCTCGCCGTTCGGCTGCACGCTGACGTGCGCGGACGCGGGTGCGGACAGGACGAGGACGGCCGACGCGGCGGCGGCACCGGCCGCGGCGAGGCGTGCGATGCGGGACGACGCCTTCGGGGAAGCCGAGATGGCCTTCATGAAGAGCACTCCACTCCGAGTGAGAGTCGGTGGGGAAAGGGGCGCGTGCTCGGGGGGCGGCCACGGCCGTGGTGCCTCACGGGCACGCGCGCGTGCCGCACGACGGCATCCCCTCCGCACGGACGAGTGGAGTGGCGCGTCGCGTCAGGCAGCGAGCACGTACGGAGTGGGGGAGGGCGGCCCGCGCCGGATCACCGAGTGCTGCAGGGCGGACGCCGGCGGCTTCGGCGGTACGAGGAAGGCGGTGCGGGGGGCGCGCGGTCCGGTCCCGGGCGCGCCGGGGAGCCCGCTCAGCAGGACGCGCACGAGCGTGAACGCCGCGCGCAGGGACCGTACGAGCGCCCCCTCCGCGAGCTCCTGCGCCGACAGCCGCAGGAGCCCCAGAAGCGCGATGTCACCGCGGCGCAGCACCCAGCCCGCGGCCACGGCCGCGAGGACGTGACCGAGCAGCATGGGCACGGACGGCAGCATGGACCCGGGACCGGCCATCGTCGCCAGGGCGTCCGCCGGGTGGTGCACGGCGGACGCGTCCACGCCCGTGTTGAGCCGCGCGTCGGCGAGGATCTTCTGGGCCCGCGCGGGAGAGAGCGCCGCGGCGCTGGTTCCGCACATGATGCGCGCGGCCCGTTCCACGAGCGTGGCGTCGGCCGTCGGCGTCGCGTGCCCGCTCATCGGCACGGCACCCCAGCGCTGCCCGAGCTCGAACAGTGTGTGCAGCAGGGTCTGGCCCACCGCGAGGAACGCGACGATGCCCGGCAGGGTCCGCTCCCGCCCGGCGAGCCCGGCGGCGACGGCGAACACGGCGAGGAAACCGGCGCCCAGCGTCCACACCGGAACCGCGGCGCAGGAGGCGAGCCCGTGCCCCGTCGCGGCCAGCACGACGCAGACCGCGGCGAACACCGCGGCCCGCAGAAACCGGAGATCGTATCCGGTGCGCGCCGTGCGCGGGAGGGGGGCACTCATGGCGGCCTCATCATCGCACTGGCCCCGCGGGCGCCGTACGGCAGGTCCGCAAGGCGACATACATGCGGTAATCGGATGGGCGATCCGGAAGATCATGTTGTGGCGCGGGCCACCTCCGCATACACCCCGTGCGGCCCCGGCGCATCCGCCGTATGGGCGGGATCTCATGGATCCTGCGAATGCCCTCGGGCATGCGTGGCAATACGTAACGGTATGTCGAGCCGCGGCCAGGAGGCTGGAGCATGAGCATCTGGTGGTCACTCCATCTGCGGCGCGAAGCTGCGAGCGTGCCGCTCGCCCGACGGCTCCTGATGGGCACGATGGAGACCGCGGGCGTCGACCCGGACATCTCGTACGACCTTTCCGTCGCCCTCAGCGAGGCGTGCGCCAACGCGGTCGAGCACGGCGGCGACGGCGCACACGGCGGTACGTCCGAGGCGTACCGGGTCACGGCCTACCTCGACGGCGAGAGGTGCCGCATCGAGGTCACCGACGCGGGCCCCGGGTTCCCCTCCGGCAGATCCCGCCCCGCGCTGCGCCCGGCCCGCGTCGACGCCGAGCACGGCCGCGGCCTGTGCCTCATCCAGGAACTCGCCGACCACGTCCACATCGGCAACAAGCCGGGGCGCGGCGGGGCGGTGGTCAGCTTCGACAAGATCCTGAAATGGAGGGAAGACTCCCCTCTGATGGCGGTCTAGCACCGGCGGTGAGGGCCAAGGGGCGGGCGATTAGGGATGTGACCTGCTGAAACGGGTCGCGCCGTGGTGTGTGGGTACAGGCGCGCGCCCTGCTCCGGTGGCCGCAGTCAGGCTGCGCGGGCACACGCAGGGCACATGCCGGAAGGTTTCGCCTCGGGCGGTGTGCCCTCGGGGTCCGTGGGCGCGGTGGCAGCGGTCGCCGTTGTGCCCGCTTGGGCGAGCGCCGCATCCATCGCCTTGCGCGTACGCGATTCGCTGTTCGGCATCAAGTGCGTGTATGTCCGCAGCGTGAAGCCGGGGTTCGAGTGGCCGAGGTACTCGGACAGCGCCTTGATGCTCTCGCCCGCATCGAGGAGGACGGACGCGTAGACGTGGCGGTAGGCGTGCATGCCGTCCTCGGGAGCTGCCGCGAAGCGCGGGGAGCCCTTCTCGCGTGGCGGGATGACGCCGACGGCGGCGAGAGCACCTTTCCAGGTGTACTGGTCGAAGATGCTGCGGCGGTACGCGCGCTTCTGCTCGTCGGTGAAGAGCAGCCAAGACGTGCGCTCCTCGCCGTCGGGCTCGGCCCACGGCAGCGTGACCTCGACCGGCGGGAACTCCTTCATGCGGGCCTTGAGGGCCTCGGCGAGCGCGTCCGGCATGGGGACCGTGCGGAGCCGGTTGCCCTTGGGCAGGGCGAACACCATCGTCGAACGGACCAGCTTGAAGTCGTCCAGGGCCTGGCGGTTGAACGCGTCGATCTGCCGGTCGACCACACCGGCGCCCTCAAGGGTGGACGTCATACTCGCCCCTTTCTTTCCGAGGCGTCTGGGCCGCGCAGTGCGCGGGAGACCTCGTCGGGGGAGTCCGCCGAGATGTGGACCGTCGTCACTTCGACGGCGTCGCCGTCCGCGAGGTGGACGAGGACCGGCGGATCGAGGTGGATCCTGACGTTGACCGATCCGCCGACCGAGCAGGCGAGGGCCGAGGGGTCGTCGGGCACACGTCGCAGCCCTCTTCCCTCGATGGTCCGCATGCCCCGCGAAGCCGAACGGACCGACTCGCGGGGCAGCACGATGTCTCCGAGGAACCCCGTACGCAGGGCGACTTGTGACGACGAAATGCTGTGGGGATACCGGGCCATGGTCGCCAGGACGCTGAATCCCAGCAGGATCAGCAGGGCTTCGAGGACCGCGTGGGCCGGCCGCGCAGGCGGAGGGACCATCCGGGAGACGAGGAAGGCCAGAGGGATCTCCGTCAAAGTCAGGACCATGACCATCTGGCGGACCTCAGGCGAATGCCTGATCCGAACAGCCTCCCGGACTCCCGCCTCCAAGGGGCGCCGCAGGACCCACGCCGCGAGGGACCTCGACAGCACCACCGCCTGGTTCCGCACGGGAGGCTTCGGTGTGACACGGATTTCCGGCAAGTCGGGCACTGCTCGGCTCCCGTCCGTGGACTGATCCGCGCGAGTCATGTCCGCCCCCGCCCGTCCTCAACTTGTGTACTCACCGTGCGAGCCCCCATTTTCACCTGAGTCTAAACAGTCGCGTGGCGACAGTAACCCGCGCATGATCCGCGTGCAACTGAGATGAAGAGTGAGTACCGTGATGTTTCACCTCGGTGGGAAGCCGTGGGGACGTAAGAACATCGCAAGTGCGGTGAGGGCGGAGGCCGCGGTGGACGAAGAGCCGGACGAGAAGCTGGCCGACAGGCTCAATCACCTTTTCGCGACGGTGCGGGCGAAAGGTGGCCAGGAGTACAGCAACGAACAGGTGGCCTCAGCCATCAGGGATGCCGGCACACCCATCTCCCAGAGCTACATCTGGCAGCTGCGCAAGCGGAAGAAGACCAACCCGACCCTCAAGCACCTGCAGGGCCTCGCCAACTTCTTCGGGGTTCCCGCGGCCTACTTCTTCGACGACGAGGTCGCCCGCAACGTCGACAGCAAGCTGGACTCGCTGCTCGCCGAGCAGGCCCGTCTCGCGCAAGCGGTCGACAACGGCGAAGTCCGGCTGATGGCTCTGCGGGCCGGGGAACTGTCTCCCGCGCGACGCAAACAGGTGATGGAACTTCTGGACGTCGTCTACAGGTTGGAGCAAGCGGAACACGGGAACGCCGAAGAGAGCTGACCGACCAGTCAGCAACATGGCAAGGGGGAACTCCACTGCACTCGCCGCTCGCTGCGTGGGACGGATGGTTGAAGGAACGCCGACTGCGTAAGAACTGTCGACGCGATCTTCAGGCTCTGGGCATCCAGCCGCCACTCGACGTCAACGAACTGTGCACCCTGCTCGGCAACAGACGCGGACGGCCACTGCGGCTGGTGCCCTACCCGCTGCCCGTGCCCGGCCCCTACGGCGCCTGGGTCGCAACACGCAGCGCCGACTACATCCTGTACCAACAGGAGACCAGCAAGGCCCACCAGGACCACATCATCCTGCACGAGATCGGGCACATCCTCGCAGGCCACCGAGGAGAGTCCGCGAACGACGACACCGAGAACGAAGGCTGCGCGAACGACTGCAGGCAGGGCGACCTCGAGGGGCCCGGACCGGACGCCGTCCAATACGTCCTGCGTCGCACCTCGTACGACGAGGCACGGGAGCGCGAAGCCGAGCTGATTGCCACCATCATCCTGGAATGGGCCTCGGTGCTCGACCAGGTGGCCCCGCCTCCCGTCGCGCAGCCTGACCTGCGTCGAGTCCAGACCGCCCTGGGCGACCGGCGGGGCTGGCTGTGAACCTGCGGATCACCGCCGCCTTGGTCGTGCTCCTGCCGGCTGCCCTGTGGAAGCTGTACCAGCTCTACAAGGCGCCCAGGGACCGCTCACTCTTCGCGGTCACCGTGTGCGTCGCGTGCACCGGGGTTTCCTTCTGCCTGGGGCTGCCCTCCGTCAGGCTGTCGGTGGACGCCGCGCTGGGGGCGGGCATGGCCCAGCTGATCTCGACGGTGCTGCTGCTCGATACCGCGTACTGGCTCATGTGCTTCTATCTGTGCTCCAGCACGGACCGGCAGCGTGCGCGTCGCCGCACCCGACGTGAAGGCCAGCGGGTGGGGCTCGTCGTGGTCGGCATCACCTGGGCCACCCTGAAGACCCAGGGACAGGCACACGGTTTCTCCTACTGGACCCCGGACGTGCACGTCCCCGAGGCCACCGCCCTCTTCACTGTTGCCGACCTCTACCTCATCTACGCGCTCGGGACCGCGCTGCGCTGGACCTGTCGATTCGCGCGCATGTCCACCCGGTCGATGGCGACTGGCCTGCGGCTGACCGCGCTGTCACTGAGCCTTATGACGGTCGCCGTCGCACTCCGGCCGCTCGCAGTCGTGATCTCCCGGTCCGGCGCCGACCTCCCGTCCGGCACAGCCCAGGCGAGCACCGTCGTGCTGGCCCTCTCTCTGCCGCTTCTGGCGGTCGGGCTCAGCTACCCGAGCATCGTCACCAGGCTGACCGCGCTGCGCCTCTGGCAGCACCGTAGAGAGTCGTACCGGAAGCTCCGCCCGCTCTGGACAACCCTCCATGATGCCTTCCCCGAAAACGCACTCAGACGTACGGCGGGCGGCCCCGGCCGCGAAGCACTATGCGTCCGCTCGATCCACCGTCGCTACTACCGGCGCGTCATCGAGTGCCGCGACGGGCTGGTCACCGCCAGCCCCTACCTGGTGATGCTGGGGGTCAGCGAGGACGCGCCCCCCGAAACCGTCGCCCGCGTGCTGCCCACGGCGCTGCGCGCATGCGTCACCGACCCGGCCGGAGCCTCTCCCGCGGTCGCAATGGCGCTGCCGACCGCCAACAGCCTCGATGCCGACGCCCGGCAGCTCGTGGCCGTGTCGCAGGCGCTGGAGGCCGGGCGTTGAGTCGTCCGCTGTCTCATCGGCGAGTGCGTCGCCGCGCCCTCGGCGCTCGCATACGAAACCACCGTCGGCGCTGCGACTGCTGATCTGCAGGCGATAGCCGCCCTCACCCGCCCGAGGGCCTACGCGGCCTCATCACCGCGCTGACGGCCGAGGCCGATCACGGGTGCGTCCTCGTCACCCGTTTCTTCACGTCGGCCAGAGGCATCCCCCGAGGACCCGGTCACCTGCAGCTCTCATACCGCGCTCGGCCTCAACTGGTCGGCGCGACTTGGCCTTGTCGAGTGCCCGCCAGGGTCTCCAACCGCCAATCCGGCCGACCAGGAACGGCGAAGTGCGCTGCAGCGATGCGGATGCATGACGCAGGTACCCACGGTGGCTCGCCTCGACGAAGCTGCCAGTTGACGCCCATGTATGCGTCGCACCGGTCGATGCCTGTCCAGGGCCCGGCATCACCGGGGTCGCGTGGCCTGCCACCTTCCAGCCGGACTGTTCATCAGCCGGTGGGGGGTCCTGATCCCCCTCGCGCTGGCCCGCGACACGAAACGCCGGGGTGAGCTGCGCAAGGCGGTCGACGGCGTGGACGGCGACCACCCCGACGACGTGCATCCAGATCACCGACCAGGACATCCTTGGCGGGCACATCCAGGGCACAGCGCAACGGAAAACACCACGGACCAGTGAGAACTACCGAGCGTAGTTTTCCCTGGTCCGCAGTGTTTTCGCAGCGAACCCGCAGGTCACCGCCCACCCCCCTCCAATTGATCCTGAAGTGGAAGAAGGACGCCCCTCTGGTGGCGGTGTAGCGAAGCCGGCGGCCGTGCAGCTCACCGGCGGGGGGCCGGCCGAGAGCCGGCGGGCCGCTCGCGCGAAGGCCGGGTACCCGCCGTCGGCACCCGGCCACGCACCTGCCTGTCAGCCCTTCACAGACGCCTTCAGGGACGCCATCCACGCCACGACCTCGTCGGAGCGCCGCGGCAGGGCCGCCGAGAGGTTCCGGCTGCCGTCCTGCGTGACGAGGATGTCGTCCTCGATGCGGACGCCGATGCCGCGGTACTCCTCCGGAACGGTCAGGTCGTCCGCCTGGAAGTACAGGCCCGGCTCGACCGTGAGCACCATGCCGGGCTCCAGCGTGCCGTCCACGTACGTCTCCGTGCGGGCGGCCGCGCAGTCGTGCACGTCCATGCCGAGCATGTGGCCCGTGCCGTGCAGGGTCCAGCGGCGCTGCAGCCCCAGCTCCAGGACGCGCTCCACCGGGCCCTCGACCAGGCCCCACTCGACCAGCTTCCCGGCGAGCACGCGCTGCGCCGCGTCGTGGAAGTCGCGGTACTTGGCGCCCGGCTTCACCGCCGCGATGCCGGCCTCCTGGGCCTCGTACACGGCGTCGTAGATCTTCTGCTGGATCTCGCTGTAGGTGCCGCTGACCGGCAGCGTGCGGGTGACGTCGGCGGTGTAGTACGTGTGCGTCTCCACGCCGGCGTCCAGCAGGAGCAGGTCGCCGGAGCGGACGGGGCCGTCGTTGCGCACCCAGTGCAGCGTGCAGGCGTGGGGTCCGGCCGCGCAGATCGAGCCGTAGCCGACATCGTTGCCCTCCACGCGCGCACGGAGGAAGAACGTTCCCTCGATGTAGCGCTCGCTGGTCGCCTCCGCCTGGTCGAGGACCTTCACCACGTCCTCGAAGCCGCGCACCGTCGAGTCGACCGCCTTCTGCAGCTCCCCGATCTCGAACGCGTCCTTGACCAGCCGCATCTCGGAGAGGAAGACGCGCAGTTCCTCGTCGCGCTCGGCGGTCACCTTGTCGGTCAGCGCGGCCTCGATGCCCGCGTCGTGGCCGCGGACCACCCGGACCGGGCCGGTGGCCTCCCTCAGCTTCTCGGGCAGTTCGCGCACGTCCGCGGCGGGGATGCCGTGGAGCTGCTCCGCCTCGGCGAGCGAGTGGCGGCGGCCGACCCACAGCTCGCCCTGGCCGGAGAGCCAGAACTCGCCGTTCTCACGGTTGGACCGGGGCAGCAGGTAGATCGTCGCCCGGTGGCCGCTCGTCCCGTCCGCGGCCGTCACCGGCTCCAGCACCAGGACGCCGTCCTCCGTCTGGTTGCCCGTCAGGTACGCGTACTCGACGGAGGCCCGGAAGGCGTAGTCGGTGTCGTTGGAGCGGGTCCTCAGATTGCCCGCGGGGATCACCAGGCGCTCGCCCGGGAAGCGGGCGGAGAGCGCGGCGCGGCGGGCGCGGGTCTCGGCGGCCTGGGCGATGGGCTGCAGGTCGTGCAGCTCGGTGTCGGCCCAGCCGGACTTCATGTTCTCGGCCAGCTCGTCGGACACGCCCGGGTACAGGCCGTTCTTGCGCTGCTTGACGGGCTCCTCCTGGGCAATCTCCGGGGTCTCCGGGAGCTCTTCTGCCACGGTCATCCTCCTAGATGCGGCACTGGACCCCGTCCATCGTACGGTCGTACGGGCGGGGCCCAGGGCGGAAGAGGAGCTACCGGATGCGCGCGCCGAGGGGCCCGGCGGGTGCTTGGCGGGGCCCGTCGGTGGCTTGGCGGGTGCTTGGTGGAGGCTCGTCAGCGGCTCGGCAGGGCTCGACGGGGCGGTCAGGGATCACTCGAACCGCGCCGCCAGCAGGATCACGTCCTCCGCGCCGTCCTCCCCCGGCCGCGGCGCGACCCGGCCGGATCGCGCCGCCGCGACGGCCGGCTCCTCCGGCAGTATCGCCCGCAGGATGTGGTCCACGACCGCACCCGGGTCGGTGCGCACCGGCCTCGGCACGCCCGCGGCCGCCGCGTGCAGCCGGGCGAAGGCACGGTCCATCGGGTCCCCGGTGCGCCGCAGCAGGCCGTCGGTGTAGAGCAGCACGGTCTCGCCGGGCTCCAGGGCCACGTCGATGCTCGGTGCCTCCCAGCAGGCCAGCATTCCCAGGGGCGCCGACAGCGAGGTCTCCACGAACTCGGTGCGGTGGGGACCGACCAGCAGCGGCGGGCTGTGTCCGGCCCCGGCCAGTGTCACCCTGCGCGTCGCGGGCTCGCAGTAGGCGAACAGGGCGGTGGCGGAGCGGGCGGGCTCGGTGAGCCTCAGCAGCAGCTCCAGGTCCGAGAGGACCGCCACCGGGTCCTCGCCCTCCATCACCGCGTACGCGCGCAGCGAGGCCCGCAGCCGCCCCATCGCGGCCAGCGCGCTGGGCCCCGACCCGGTCACGGATCCGACCGCCAGACCGAGGGCGGCATCGGGCAGCGGCAGCGCGTCGTACCAGTCGCCGCCGCCCCGCGGATCGGTGCGGCGGCGCGCGGCGAGCTGCACGCCGGCGATCCGGGGCAGCCGGGCGGGGAGCAGTTCCTCGGCGATCGTCCTCATGCACGCGCGCGTGCGGTCGGTCTCCACGAGCCGCGCCAGATGCTCGGTCGCGTAGCGGGCGTAGCGGGCGGCGAGGTGGCGTTGGCGCTCGACCGGCTCCGCGGGCTCGTCGTAGAGCCACACGGCGGCACCGAGCCGGCCGGCCGCCTCGGTGGACAGGGGGAGTGCGTAGCTCGCGGCGTATCCGAGCCGGGCGGCCACCTCGCGGTGGCGCGGGTCGAGCCCGTCCTCGGAGAGCAGGTCGGGCTCGGCGATCTCGCGCTCGCCGCCCGGCAGACCGTCGAGGATCCTGCCGTAGGACATCGAACTGCGCGGCACGGTCTCGATGTGCCCGAGGTCGGCGCGGGCCAGGCCCAGGCCGATCGTCGTGTCGGGGCCGAGACCGTCGTGGGGCTCCAGCACGACAAGACCGCGCCGGGCGCCCACGAGGGCGGCTCCGGCGCGCAGTAGTTCCTGGAGCGCTTCGGCGAGTGAGTCCGTGCGTGCCAGGCGTTCGGTGAGTTCGTGGAGGGTCGTGAGATCCGAGACCCAGGCCGCGAGCCGGTCCTGGAGCAGGGTTCCCGGGGCGACAGGGGCGTGCGGGGTGGCCGGAGGGACGCCCGTGGCGGCAGAGGTCGGCGTGACAGTGTGTGCGGGCGGGGGAACCATTGAATCGATTCCAGCCACTTTCGGAGGGTGAGGGGCGTTCATGGTGACCGGCCTTCGGACCGGTGCGTAGTGCTCGATAGCATCGCAAACCCCCATGTCAATCTGCGCCGCTAGCAGTGTCTCCACATGTACACGCACTCGTGAGGAGATGTCCAGCATTGTCCTGCTGAGATTCCTGGTGTCCGCGGGGTTCCCTTACTCTCTTACGGAAAAGCAAAGTTGGCCTAAAATAGCCTCGGGTGTCGCCCCATTGCGGTCGACTGGCCTTGTTCGACAGAGCGTCACAGCGGTCGTGATGGGTACGTACTCGGTGAAGGCCAGGGGTGGTTGGGACCCATCCGGAACCTGGCGCCGGACCCGGGCGTCTTAGCCACCGACGGCCGAGCCCCATCCTCCTCCGATGGAGGCGGCGAGTAGGAGCGGGACTGCGAATCGCCAGGCGCCGCCACCCCACGCCATGCCCATGATTGTGGTGGGTGCAGTGTGGACGCGGACGCAGCCAACGCTCGGCCCAGAGGGGTTCCCCCTTGTCCAAGACAGGGGTGTGATGCGCCAGCAGGTACGCACGGTGAAGTGATCGACACATGGTGTGACATGGTCCTCGGTGTTGCCAGGCGTGCAACGGAAAGGAACGAGCGCTCATGCGCGAGATCCTCGGAAGGCGACGCAGGCTCCTGTCCAGGCGGAACGGCGGGAGGCCCGAGTCGATCAGCGCGGCCCTGACCTTCGCGACCGCGTGGCGGTGGCCCGTTCTCCCGGGTGTGGCGCCGGATCCGCAGGGGCGAGCCCGCTGCGGCTGTCCCGACCCCGAGTGCACGGTTCCCGGCGCGCACCCGTTCGACCCCGGGCTGCTGGCGGCCACCACGGACGAGCGCATGGTGCGCTGGTGGTGGACCAACCGGCCCACCGCGCCGATCGTGCTGGCCACCGGAGGCCAGGCGCCCTGCGCCGTGAGCCTGCCCGCCCTCGCGGCCTCGCGCGCCCTCGCCGCGCTCGACCGGAAGGGCATGCGCCTCGGCCCGGTCGTGGCGGCGCCGCACCGCTGGGCGATCCTCGTGGCGCCCTACTCGATGGAGCAACTGGGCGACCTGCTCTATGCCAAGGACTTCGTACCGGGATCGCTGCGCTTCCACGGGGAGGGCGGCTATCTGGCGCTGCCCCCCTCCGAGACCGGCCATGGGGAGATCCGCTGGGAGCGGGCGCCGCTGCCCGGCTCCGCCGCGCCCTGGGTGCCCGATGTGGAGGCCGTGGTGGACGCGGTCGTCGACGCCCTCACTCGTACGGGTGTGAGCGCGCCCGAGTTGTAGGTGTCGGGCGCGCGGCGGAACCGGGCGCCGGTGATCGGCGGATATCTTCGGCTCATGCTGATTCGTCCTGGGGGGCACGGGAAACAGGAGCAGGAGACGGGCGTGCCGGGCCAGGGCCGGCCCGAGCCGCACAGGCTGCGCCTGTTCGCGCTCATGGGCGTGGTGACGGTCGTGGCCGCGCTGCCGCTCGCCGTGGCCTCCGCCGGGCCGGTGGGTGACGCGGACCGTGACGCGATCCGCATGCTCCCGCACGATGACGCGAAACGGCCGACCTCCGCCCCCTCCGCGAGGCGACTGGGCCTCGGTGCGGCCACCGCGTTCCGCTGTGGTCCCCAATTGTCCTCCCGGGAAGGCGTCGAGGCGCAGACCTGCGTCATGACACAGGACCGGGAGACCTGGGCGCGCACGTACTACCGCAACGCCACCGGCGGCCGGCTGATCTCCGTCCTGAGCTTCATGGGGCCCGGTGGCCGCACCATCGAGATGCGCTGCCCGGTGGCCGCGGCGAAGGACCCGAAGACCTGTGAGACACCGCGGCAGCGCGTCGCGGGCGCACCGAGCGCGTACTCGGCGGTCGTGGAGTTCGCCCGCAGCGACGGGAGCGGACCGCTGATGCTGCGCTCCGGAAGCGACGCGACCGGGCCGAGAGGACGGTAACGGGGCGGCATCTCAAGACAGTTGATGTCTCAACCCGTTTCGTCCACATGCGTGCACATGGAAAGACCCGGTTGCTGGCGACGGGGGATGCACCAGCAACCGGGCTAGTGGAACGGTAACAAGAGATCGGCGGTTCGCAAATTCGATCTCGGCTATTCGGACACGGATTTACCTGTCGCAACGGGTACTTGTGACGGGAGTCACCCGTGGGGAGGCTCCCGTACCGGCTGACCGGTCGGTCGGGCGATCTCCGGAGGTCAGCTCAGCGTCACCTGTCGGTTGGTCAGCCCGCCACGGGCCCGGCGCTCCTCGGCGGTGAGCGGTGCGTCCGACGCCAGCGCGGCCGTGAGGCGCTCGGTGAACTCGGCGGCCGGCTTCTCGACATCCTCCGCGCTCATCGTGCTCGGCAGGTCCCAGACCGGCACCGTGAGCCCGTGCGCGCGGAAGGACCCGACCAGGCGCGTGCCCTCGCCGAGGCCCGACTGCCCGGCCGACTGCAGCCGCGCGAGAGCGTCCAGAAGCTGCTCCTCCGGGTACGGCATGACCCACCGCAGATGGTTCTTGTCCGGGGTCTCGCACCAGTACGCGGCGTCGACACCCCTGAGCTTCACGGTGGGGATGGCGGCGGCGTTGGCCCGCTCCAGGGAGGCGGTCACCTCGGGCGTCGCGTTCTCCACCTCGGGGACCCAGAACTCGAAGCCGCTGTGCACGACTGGCTCGAAGGCGCCTTCGGGGTCCAGCAGGTCCTGGAGGCGCGGACTGTCGGAGGGTGCGCGGCGGCCCTTGACCGGGGAGCCCGGTTCGGCGGTGAGGGCACGCTGAAGGGTGTCCGCGAGGTCGCGGCTGAGGTCGCCCGACGCCGTGTCGTTCTGCAGGCCGAGCAGGACCGAGCCGTCGTCGCGGCGCAGCGCGGGCCACGCCATGGGGAGGACGGTGGCGAGCGTGACCGACGGGACGCCGTCGGGGACGATGCCTTCCCTGAGCTTCAGCTCGACGGTCGCCGCCGGCACCAGCTCGCGCAGCGCCACCCAGTCGCACTCGCCGGGAAGTCCCTCGAACGGGCGCTGCACCAGCTCGGTCGCCGCGTGCGCTGCGGCCCGGCCGTGACATGCCTTGTAGCGGCGGCCGCTGCCGCAGGGGCAGGGCTCCCGGGCGCCGACGACCGGAACATTCCCCTCGGCACCTGCGACGCGGGCACCGTCGGTGGACTGCGGGCGCTTGGCCTTGGTCTGGGGTCGCTTCTTGGCCATCGTGGGTGTCTCCCGGTTACGGCTCGTTTCGTACGGGCGCGAGCCTAGCCGCTCGTACGACGGTCGACGGGACCCTGTGGACAACGGCACCGCGTCGTCTGTGTGAGGTGTCCGCCGACGGGGTTCCAAGCGCCCGGCGGCAGTGCCCGAGAGCGGGCAGGCGGGCCGCGGGCGCGGCGGTGCGGTGCGCAGTGGTGCGGTGCGCAGTGGTGCGGTGCGCAGTGGTGCGGTGCGCAGTGGTGCCGGGCCGGGACGGGCGGCGGAGCGCCTCCGGAATTCCGGCCGTCCGTGACGGCGGCGTTCGTACGGACAGCCGTATGCACGGGCAGCCAGCCGTATGCACGGGCAGCCGGATGCGTGGTGCTTCCGGCCGAGTCGCCGCGGCGGCCGCCCGCCCTGACGCCGATTCAGACGTACCGTGCCGGCGCGCTCGTGGCGCCCGGTCGGAAGCTCTGGCCGGGCGCCCGGCCCGGAAACCCGCTCGGCACCTTGCTCGGGGTCTTGCCCAGGCGGCCCTTCGTGCCGGTGCGTAAGGCACGCCTCGCCCAGGACCCGGTCAGTCCAGGTCGTCGAACGTGTCGGAGAAGTCCAGCCTCGTCATCTCCGACACGGAGGGTGCCGTCACGCGCGTGGCGAAGTCGTCGCGCCGGTTCGCCGAGGCGGCGTCGTCCTGGACGATGACCCACACCGTGACCTCACCGTGGACGTCGTCCCGTACGCCCCAGTCCTTGGCCAGTGCCGTGATGATGTTCAGCCCGCGGCCGCCGCGCGCGGTGACCGAGGGCGTCGACGGCACCGGACGGGTCGGTCCGCCGCCGTCCGTCACCTCGACCGTGACACGTCCGGAGACGTCGACACGCCACGCGGCGCGCACGTTCCCGTCCCCCGCCAGGCTGTCGCCGAGTGGTCGGCCGTGGCGACAGGCATTGCTGAGCAGTTCCGAAAGAATCAATACGGCATCATCGATGACCGATTCCGACACTCCACCGGTACGCAGTTGTTCGCGCATCCGGTGCCGTGCCTCCCCCACGCCTGCAGGACCATGGGGCACGGCCATGCTTGACGACGTGGGCACCTCCTGTGCCACCACCAACGCCACCCCCGAGACCTCCTTCGCCCCACGCCACGGTGTGAATGCCCCCCTGGACCGGACCGGAAACCGACCCCCGTCCCGCTGCGGACGCACTCACACCGGTCGAACGCGGAACGAACGCGCCGGTGCACTCCCCGTAGTCGAGTGGCTCGATTTCCCTGCTTATGTGGGGGAATAAGGGGCGGGTGGGCGCGGGTCGCTCAGCGGCCGAGCTGGCTCAGCACCGCCCGCGGACGGTTGGTGATGATGGCGTCGACGCCCAGTTCGGCGCAGAGCCGCACGTCCTCGGGGTCGTTCACAGTCCAGACGTGCACCTGGCGGCCGGCCTGCTTCAGGCGCGTGATGTAGGCCGGATTGCTGCGCACGATCCGCATCGAAGGGCCCGCGATCCGGACACCCGCGGGCAGCCGCCCGTCCCGTAGCCGAGGGGAGAGGAACTGCAGCAGGTAGACCGTCGGCAGGGTGGGGGAGGCGGCCCGCACGCGGTGCAGCGACCGCGCCGAGAAGCTCATGATCCGTACCGACGACGCACCCGGGGACTTTGGGGCGTCCAGGCCGAACCGCTTCAGCAGAAGCAGCAGCCGCTCCTCGACCTGTCCCGCCCAGCGCGTCGGATGCTTGGTCTCGATGGCCATCTCGATCGGGCGTCCGGCGTCCGCGACGAGTTCGAGCAGGCGCTCCAGGGTGAGGACGGAGGTGTGCTCGCGGTCCTCCGGGCGGTGCTCCCAGTCGGGTTCCTCGTCGCGGCTCTTCCAGGAGCCGAAGTCCAGGGCGGCGAGGTCGGCGAGCTCCAGGGCGGAGACCGCGCCGCGGCCGTTGGACGTACGGTTGACGCGTCGGTCGTGCACGCAGACCAGGTGCCCGTCCGCCGTGAGCCGGACGTCGCACTCGAGGGCGTCGGCACCGTCCTCGATCGCCTTCCTGTACGCGGCCAGGGTGTGCTCGGGGGCGTCTTCGGAGGCTCCGCGGTGGGCTACGACCTGGATCGGGTGCTGTCGTGCGTGGGTCACGGCGACATGGTGCCACCGTCAAGGGGAACGTGTGGGACCGGAGGGCGATGCAAGAGCGTCGGGAAGGTGTCGGGGATGGGGAATGTTGTTTCATCATGTCCGATATAAAGGGTGGTCCGGGACCCACAGCCGCCGCTTATGGTGCCCTGACGCCCGGTGGGAAAAGCTTGACGGCGTACACAAAGACGTGCACAGCCGAAACGCGCCCGGCGCCGCCCAGGACGGACGAGCGCGAGCGAGGGCGACCCAGTAGACCAGCCGTGGAATGAGGAGAAGAGCTGTGAGCACCGAGAACGAGGGCACTGCGGTACCCCCGGCCCCGTCTGCACCTCCCGTGCCGGTGGACGCTCCTGCTTCCGCGCCGGGGGCGGTTCCCCAAGGCCACGCGCCCTCCGCAGGGGCCACCGGCCAGGCAGCGGGGAGCACTTCGCCCGCGGGCGGCGCACCGTCCGCCCCGGGCGCTCCGCAGCCGGAAGGCGCGCCGACCGCGCAGCTCCCGCCCGTGCCTCCGGGACATCCCGGGGCCTCCCCGGCTGCCGAGGCGGGCTGGCCGCCGCCTCCGCCGGCCACCCCCGCGTACACGGGAGGCGGCGGAGCGGGCGGCGCCTGGGGCGCCTCGTACCAGGACCCCGCCCCGAAGCCGAAGAGGGGCCGCGGCGGGCTGGTCGCCGCGGTCATCGTCGCCGCGCTGGTCGCGGGCGGCGTCGGCGGCGGCATCGGCTACCAGCTGGCCAGGAACGACGACTCCACCGGCTCGACCACCGTCTCCGCCGCCACCAGCGGCGGTGATGTCAAGCACACCACCGGGTCCATCGCGAACGTGGCCGCCAGCGCGCTGCCGAGCACGGTGACGATCGAGGCCGAGAGCACCAGCGGCCGGGGCGGCACCGGCACGGGCTTTGTCTTCGACACGCAGGGACACATCGTCACCAACAACCACGTCGTCGCGGACGCGGTCGACGGTGGCAAGCTCACGGCGACGTTCCCCAACGGCAAGAAGTACGACGCCGAGATCATCGGGCACGCGCAGGGCTACGACGTCGCCGTCATCAAGCTCAAGAACGCCCCGTCGGACCTCAAGCCCCTCCCCCTCGGCGACTCGGACAAGGTGGCGGTCGGCGACTCGACGATCGCGATCGGCGCGCCCTTCGGCCTGTCGAACACGGTGACCACGGGCATCATCAGCGCCAAGAACCGCCCGGTGGCCTCCAGCGACGGCAGCGCCACCAGCAGGGCCTCGTACATGAACGCCCTGCAGACGGACGCCTCGATCAACCCGGGCAACTCCGGAGGACCCCTTCTGGACGCGAGCGGCGCGGTCATCGGCATCAACTCGGCGATCCAGTCGACCAACGGCGGCGGCCTGGGCGGAAGTGGCCAGTCCGGCTCGATCGGCCTGGGCTTCGCGATCCCGATCAACCAGGCCAAGTACGTCGCCCAGCAGCTGATCAAGACGGGCAAGCCGGTCTACGCGAAGATCGGGGCCTCCGTCTCGCTGCAGGACAGCACCAACGGGGCGAAGATCACCGACCAGGGCGTGGGCGGATCGGCCGCGGTCGAATCGGGCGGCCCCGCGGACAAGGCGGGCCTGAAGCCGGGCGATGTGATCACCAAGCTCGACAACAGGGTGATCGACAGCGGCCCGACCCTGATCGGCGAGATCTGGACCCACCAGCCCGGCGACAAGGTCACGGTCACCTACGAGCGTGACGGCAAGTCCCACACGGTCGAACTCACCCTGGGCTCCCGCGTCGGCGACAGCTGACCCTCGCGGCCGGTCCCCGGAGACCCGGGCGCCCATACGGCCGTTCCCTTCGTCCCCGTGCCCGCCGATCACGGCGGGCACGGGGCGGGCCGCCCGAGAGGCCTCAGCGGGCCCGGCGACATGGAACCGCATACCCGCTGGTCAGCGATCCTCTGGCGCCCGGGTCCACCCCGGCAGCCCGAAGGACCTTGGCCACGGTGATCGCCTCGTATGGGCAGCTACCCCGGTCGCCCTGGCGGGGGACGCTCGGAAGCCCCGGGATCCCCCGCCTGATCAGTACACCGGCCATGATGACCCCTCCCGTGATCATTGCTGAGAGTTGGTCTCCCATCGCGTTGGGCGGCAATGGTCGTGGTTGCTCGACCGACAGGTTGCGCTGGGTTCGTCCGGTAAAGATCTTCGATTCAGTGGGACCGTGATCGGCTGTTGTCCCTCCCTTGAGCGGGGCTCCTCGCCGGGCCCAGTGGCCTGGGTCAGTCGAAGAGGGCCAAGACTCCGATCACCCAGACCGCAAGGAACGCAGAGGCCCCCACCAGGCAGCCGATGCCTGCCAGCACACCGCTGACCGACCAGGGTCCGGAAGGCGCCTCGTACTCCTCCTCCAGGGCGTCCCGGTAGGAGGCGGGGTCGTCCCAGTCGACGGGGTGCCCCAGCTCCTCGGCGCAGGCGGTCCGCACCGTGACCAACTGCCCCTTTGCGAAGGAGGTGGCAGCCATCGCCTCCGGGCCGCGCCAGGCGAGGGCCTTCATCCGCCACCCGGGAGACCCGTACCGTGCCTCGAAGGCGGCGGTCTCGTCGGCGTCGCGGTCCTCTTCGAGGTACATCCAGCGTCCAGCCTCGGCGGCATCGCCGTAGAGCCGATACACCTCGGCCAGACGCCGGCGGAGCGTCAGGTCGTACGGGAAGGACGAGACGAGACCGCGCAAACGTTGGCGCGCGACGGGAACCCGGCCAGCGGCCAGGTCTGCATCGACTCGGGAAAGGGTCTCTCTCAGGGGCATGAACGCATGATCGAATACGGTGGTGACCGGTGTCGAACCGGTTTCCCCGCTCGGCACGCACTCGTTCTCGACAGTGCCGGCTGAGCCTCACTGACAGGACACCGCCATTCGCGGGACAGCCCTCAGACGCCCATGCGGCAGCATGGGGGCGCCAACCGCTGCGACCGTGACCGTCGCCCTCAGGAGCGGAGCAGGGCCAGTGGACCCCGTGCGGACCACTGACCCCGCGCGAAGCCCGAGGCCGGTACGCTGTACCCGCTCCGCCCCTGGTGGGCCGGGGCGCAGGTGGGTTGCCCGAGCGGCCTAAGGGAACGGTCTTGAAAACCGTCGTGGCGCAAGCCACCGTGGGTTCAAATCCCACACCCACCGCGCATGTGAACGGCTCCTGACCAGTACGTATGGTCAGGGGCCGTCGCCGTGTCCGCTGCCCGCCGGGCACCGCTGTTCCCCCTGGTTTCCCGCTCGATCGGGCACGGATGGGGCACGCCGGGGGCACGGGTCCGGAGGACTGTCCGGCCGCCGGTCCACGGCCCGTCAGCGGTTGATCGGGATCTCGTAGACGATCTCGCAGTGCGCGGCGGGTACCACGATGTCCGCCGTCTCCACCGGGCGGCCGTCGTCGCTGTAGTACGTCCGCCGGATGTGCGTGACGAGCCCGGCCTTCTGGATGCCGAGCAGGGATGCCTCCTCGGCGGTCGCCTGCCTCGGCTCCGGCTGCTCGACGGCGTGGCTGACGGTGACCCCGATCGCGGCCATGCGGTTCACGACCCCGGCGCCTGCGTGCGGTCCGCCCTCGGGGAGGACGACGAGAGAGCCCGCGGTGAGTTCGTACGGCTCCCAACTCGTCGACAGCTGCACCGGCCTGCCGTCCGCCAGGAACTCGTACGTCGTCCGGACGCACAGCTCGCCCTCGGCGATCCCGAGCCGCGCCGCGATGTCGGCGGGCGCCGGCACCTTGGCGTCGGTCCGGCTCTCCCAATCGCCGTGCCTGCCGACGGCCTTCATGTCCGCCCGGAACGGCGACCCGGTGGGCTGCTCACGCGCCGACGACCGCACAACTCGCACCCGTTCCCGGGGCTCCGCGACGTACGTGCCCGACCCGGCGCGGCCTTCCAGAACGCCCTGGGAGATCAGCAGCTCCTGTGCCCGGCGCACCACGTTCTCGCCCACACCGCACTCCTGGCCGATCTGGGCGCAGGAGGGCAGGCGGTCTCCCGGCTCCCACACGTGCTCCGCGATCCGCCGCCGGAGTTCGTCGGCGATGCGGAGATAGGGCGGCTGCTCAGGCATATGGAAAATCTAGTCCACTAGCTCTAATCTAGTTAACTAGCTTCACTCAAAGTGATCGCTCGTGACGGAGGCTGCCTGTGCCCGCTTCGGGAGTTAGCGCGGCGGCCCTCGCCGCCCGGCTGTCCGCCCTCGGGCTGTCCACACGAGTGGAGGAACACCCCCGGCACACGTCGGTCGAAGCGGAGGTGCCGGAAGCGCTCTCCGCCGACGCCGAGTTATGGCGGCGGGTCCTGGACGTGGTGGCTGAGGCCGACCGGTTCGGGCTCCTCGCCACCAGCTTGAACGGCCGCACCCTCTGGGCGGTCGTACGCAGAACGGTCCCCACGACGGGCGATGTCGGGGGACCGGGCCATCAGCGATAGGAGCTGACCAGCGTGCTCAACCGTATCCGCCGCGCCCTCTCCCTCACCAGGGTGCGGAACTGCTCCAAGGGCAGGCACCGCCGCCCCTTAACGCCCTGCCGGCCCTCGGGCTCTTCCCCAGCCTCTCCCACGTGCATGGGAGCGCCGTCGCTCCTCGCCCAAGGCCGGGGGCCCGTCGACGTCGCGGCTCACCGGTCCGTGCTCACGGGGGAAGACATCGCGCTCGTCCGCCCCTACGTGCTGGCATGGGAACGGCGGGTGCGCACTCGTTCGGTGGTCGTCGCCCCGCATCTGCCGACCGACGCCTGGTCGACCCACGCGGGAGCCCACTGATGCCCCCTCGCCGACAGCCGCACCTCACGGGCACCTCGTCCGCCCCCTACCGCTCGACCGCCTGCCGGATCGGCACACACCCCACCTGCGCGGAGTCCTCGCCGGCCTCGGCACCGGTCGACGTGCCGGTGATCTACGAAGCGTGCGACTGCCCGTGCCACTTGGCACCCGGCCGGTCCACGCCCGCGGAGGTGGTGCGGTGATCGACCGGACCCCCGTCGGCGCCCTGGTCGCCGACGCCGAAGTCACCGCAACCACCGTGCAACGCGGCGACATCATCCAACTCGGCGGCCGAGCCTGCCGGGTGAAAGACCTCTTCCAGCTCTCCCAGGGAGCGAAGCAACCGGTCTTCGAGTCGGGCGAGCTGCTGACCATACACACGCGTACCCGGCTCGTCGCCGTGCGGCCGCTGAGAAGGGGGTGAGCGGGTCCGTGCCTCCTCGCCACCACGACATCGCCGACGACCTCCGGCAGCAGATCACGACCGGCCGCATCCAACCCGGCGAACGCCTGCCGTCCGAAACCATCCTGGCCGATCGGTACGCGGTCAGCACGGTGACGCTGCGACGTGCCCTCTCGGCGCTCCAGGGTGAAGGTCTCGTCGAGAAGATCCACGGCAAAGGCAACTTCGTGCGCCGTCCCTTCCGCAAGATCATGTACGTCGGCGGCTGGGGCACGCTGGACCCGTGGACCGCCGCCGAGCCGGCCCTGCGCGTCACTGTCCGCAGCAGCACGGTCCCGGCTCACGCCCATCTGACGACCCTGTTGAAGGTGCCCGCCGGCAGTCCTCTCGCTGAGTTCTCCTGCCTCAGCCTCGAAGGGGAGAGCCCGCACGGCCTGGCCCACATCTACATGCCGCGCGACCTGGCGCCGGCCGGAGTGCTCGACGACGACTCCGCGTGCAGGCAGGCCTTCGCGAGATTCGCCGTCCTCGGTCCGCCGCCGGCCGCCATCCGGGAGACGGTGTGCACCCGCCCGTCGACGCCGGACGAAGCCTCGGCCCTCCGAATCGGCTCCACCTCATCCGTCCTCGCGGTCACCCGTGTCTCGACCGACTCCGCCGGCCGAGTCATGGAAGCGGCCCTTCTGGCGTTCCCCGGGGACCGAGTCGACGCGGTCTTCACCACCTTCACCACCCACCATGTGATCGATGAGAGGCAGACGCAAGCATGACGGCACCGAACGAATTGCGGCTTCTCCCGTGGTCGGGCCCGGAAGGCAAGCCCTGCTACCTGAGCACCGACGACCGGCGCGGCTACATGTCCCGCCTGGCCGACAACATCGAATCCGTTCAACTCGGCTCGGCAGCCGAGCTGCTGGAGCGAGCCTCCGAAGTGCTCGACGACCAGAACGCGGGCCCGGACGACATGCGGCGACTGGCACAGCAACTGACCGGCTCCCTGCGGGACGTCCTCCGCGTCGCGACCAGCCGCGGTGACCTCCTGGCGGTGAGCGACCCGCACAGCATCTGAACGACTGGGCGTGAGCGGTCCCCGCCCGTGATGGCCCTTCCAGACGGGGAGGGGAACCCGAACACCTGTCCGGGCTCCCTCCCCGCCGCGTTGCGCCAGCCCTGGTTGACGCGGCCGTGTACTGGTGCCGGACGCCTCCATGGGTCGGCTGCATGAACCTCGGCCGACGACAGTCAGCCACGACGGCGGGTGCGCCGACCGACCAGGCACGCGTATGCCTCGCTGCACCCCCACCGGCCTCAGCCACGTTGCCGACCGCCGACACGACCACAGGGGGTGCGGCGACCGGTCCGTCCGTCCCCCGTCGTTTCCCGCCGTTCTCTGCTCTATCAGGTGCGGTTGTGGCGCGGGCCTTTGGCCGTCCACGCCCTATCGCTGTCTATCGCTTCTGAGCCCTGTAGCGCTTCATTAGCGTGGTGATCCGTGCGTGGTCTGCCTGGCCGTTGAGCTCGGCCAAGAGGTCGTCAGGGCACAACTCGTAGAGATCGCCCCACCATCGACGTCCTTGGTTGTCCCAGAGCCGGTAGCCACCGGGCACACCCCTGGCCACGTAGCGTCGCCTGGTCATGGTCCCCCTGTTATCCGCAACGTTCGACGTCTCTGAGCGAGTCGTCCCCCGACGGCGTGACCATACGCACGCATCCACCGACTGGCGATGGAGTATCCAGCTGCCGACCCACACGCTTTCCAACTGTGGTGGTGGGGTGCTGGGCTGCGGGCGGGAGCGTTCACCTGCGTTCATGGGTGGTCGGCCGTTGCGGCGGGGGGCGGCTTCGGGCCTCGTCTGAACGACCGTGAACGGTGCTGAATGAGACGGAAAATGAGACGGACGGCGGTGCTGGAGCCGCTAGCCTCCTCGGTGTCGAGGAGGTGCCATGGCACTGGTTCGTAAGGGGTCGCGACGGATCGTCGTCGATGGGACGGTGTACCGCTGGCGGCTGCGGGGCAGGCCGACGTACGACCAGGGCTTGGCCAGGTCGCCGTGCACGTTCGCGGTCGAGCAGGCGGGCACCCCCGGGGCAACGCTCGTGGTGACGACCGACCAGCCGCATCCGAGCAACTGGTTCGGCCGCGAGGCTGAGCCGGTCCTGCCCTCAGACGTTGCCGCGGTGGTCCGGCTCGCTCTGAGCGAGGGGTGGATCCCGACGGCTCCGGGCTCCGCGTTCCACCTCGACCGGTCCGCCGGCTTCACGCCCTCGCCCTGAACGGAGCCGGGGAATGAGTCTGCATGCGTCCGCCGTTGTTCGTCACGGTCCGCCGTGGTTGTCACGCAGTTGGACACTCAGCTGCGTTAACGCGATCGATGCACTTGAACTGAGTGCCGAAGATCTCCGCTGGGCGTCGGCTTCGTGGCGTGCACAGCAGGACGCCATCCGGTACGCCCCTGAGCCCTCTGCGTATCCTCGGCTTGGCGCAGGGAGGGGCGGACATGTGGGACGGGCCGTTCTACCGGGTGCGACGCGAAGGCTACGAGATCTGTTTCGTGCCTGGCGCGGGTGAGGACCTGGCAGAGGTGGACGACGTTGACATGTGGGTGATCCTCGACGATGGCGACCGCTGGTCCGGCACTGTGTACACCCTGGATGTGGTGCGGCAGGACATGGACCGCTGGCGTGACACGGGTGAGTGCCTGGACGGCAGCTACTTCTGGGTCTGGGATGGCCTGATCGTCCGCGATCCGGGCATCCCCGCCATGGTTCGTGTCATCGACCATCTTGTGAGCACGGGCGAGTACCGTACGACGCTGCGTCACGTGGGGCCGGAAGAGGACCTGGACTGAAAAGACCCTGTCCGGGGCCAGTCCAGGGCCCTCCCACGGCAGAGTCATGCCTACTTCTTCTTGCCCTGGATCTTGCCGGGGATCTTGGTGACCTGCGTTTTCGCTGCTCAGGAGCGGTGGGCTCGTTCGCTTGGTGGTCGTTGTTGGTTGCCATTGACCACTGTCGAGCACCCTCGGACGGCCCAGAGACGGCCCAGCAATGAGGATTCGCTGCCTCCCACACCGAGCTATTGTGCCGCCGTGACTAGCGCGACGGAGCGTCCCTTCCTCTTCCCTGACGTCGATGGTCCGCTGATCCCGTTCGGGTCGTCGTCCGGTCACCCACAGGCCACAGTCGCTGACGCCTCGACGTCCGGCGGTCAGGGAAACCCACTGCTGACGCGACTCGACCCTCAGCTCGGATCGCGCCTCACCGCCCTGGGATGTCATCTCGTGTGGGCTACGACCTGGATGGAGGAAGCGAACGAGGTCGTCTCCCCACGCATCGGACTGCCGAGGCTGCCCGTGGTGGAGTGGCCGGCATCCTGCGCCGACGAGGGCCCGCGCGGCCTGCACTGGAAGACCCACCATCTCGTGGAGTGGGCCAACGGCCGACCCTTCATCTGGATCGACGACGAGATCAGCGCCATGGACCGCCTATGGGTCGACGCCAGTCATTGCGGGCCGTCATTGCTCCATCGCGTCGATCCGGCCAAGGGCCTCATGGACGCCGACTTTGCCGCGCTCACCGACTGGCTCCGTCTCGTCATACCGAGATGAACACCGCATTAGGAGTTCGATCCGGGCCCGCTCCGGCTTCGGTCGGCGACTGGGGCGACGGTCGGACAGGGACGCTGGGGTACCCCTGTGTCTGGCGTCGTTGATGTCAGCGGTGGATGTCAAACGTGAAGTTCCCCCGTCCCGCCCACATTGCCTGGGCGCGGAAGGGGCGTCTCGACGCTCGTCGTCGCCGCCGACAAACGCCTGCGCCACCAGCCGATGTAGCCGACTCGGCCATCGGGCCCTGTCCTGCCGCCCGGGGTGCTCAGCGCACCTTCGCGCCGGTGTGCCGTGGGCGGGCCGCGCCGGCAGGGCGTGCGCCGGCGAAGCGGGTGATCACGGGCCCGGCCACGGCGAGCAGGAGCACATAGGCGGCCACGAGGGCACCGAGCCGGTCATGGCGCACACCGACCAGGCCGACGATGACGATGGAGAACTCGCCGCGGGCGATGAGCGCGGTCCCGGCCCGCAGCCGTCCCCGGCGCCCCGCGCCCTCCCGTCGCGCGGCATACCAGCCGGACGCCACCTTCGTCACGGCGGTGACCAGGGCCAGAAGCAGAGCGCCGGGAAGCACCGGAACCAGCGAGCCCGGGCGGACGGACAGCCCGATGGCGAGGAAGAACACCGCGGCGAAGAGGTCCCGCAGCGGGCTCAGCACCTCCCGCGCCCGGTCCGCCGTCTTGCCCGTGAGCGACAGCCCGACGAGGAAGGCCCCGACCGCCGCGGAGACGTGGACGACCTCGGCCACAGCCGCGACGATCAGCGTCACACCCAGCACCCTCAGCAGCAGCTGCTCCGCCTCCGGGTGCGACAGCAGCCGTCCCAGGTGATGTCCCCACCAGTACGACACGGTGAGCGCGGCCAGCACCGCGCCGAGGGCCAGCAGCACTCCCAGCAGCGCCTGCCGCCACGTGCCACCGGCCGCGACGACGGCGAGCAGCGGAAGGTACGCGGCCATCGCGAAGTCCTCCAGCACCAGCACGGACAGCACCGCCGGGGTCTCCCGGTTGCCCAGTCGCCGCAGGTCACCGAGGAGCCTGGCGATGATGCCCGAGGAGGAGATGTAGGTCACACCCGCGAGGGCCAGGATCCCGCCGGCATCCAGCCCGAACAGCCATCCCGCCACCGCTCCGGGAACCGCGTTCAGCACCAGATCGACCACCGCGGAGGGCAGGTGGCGGCGCAGACTGACCGTGAACTCCCTCACGGTGAACTCAAGACCGAGCACCAGCAGCAACAGCACCACCCCGATGCCCGCCCCGGTCTCCACGAACGCACTGGCCGCCGGAACGGGGGCGATGCCTCCCTCGCCCAGCGCCAGCCCGGCCAGGAGGTAGAGCGGGATGGGCGACAGCGCGAAACGCCGCGCCAGCGCTCCGAGCAGACTCAGCACGGCCAGGATGATTCCCAGCTCCAGCAGCAGGGCGACCGAGATCGGCACCTTCTCAGCCCCGGACGATCTGTTCCACCGCGGCAATCCCGTCGTGGGTTCCGATCACCACCAACACGTCCCCGGCGCGCAGCACCTGCCCGGGCCCCGGCGAGGGGATCACCTCCTCGCCCCGCACGATCGCCACGATCGACGCACCGGTCCGCGTCCGGGCCCTGGTCTCCCCCAGCGGACGGTCGGCGAACGGCGTACCTGCGCGCACCTCGACCTGCCCGGCGCTGAGCCCGGGCACCTCCTTGGTGAGATCGGCGAACCGTTCGGCGATGCGCGGGGCGCCCAGAATCTCGGCGAGGGTGTCGGCCTCCTCTCCGGTGAGCCGGAGCACCGCCCGCGCCTCGTCCGGATCCACACCCTCGTACACCACCAGTTCGAAGTCGCCCGACCGCCGGGCCACGACACCGATGCGGTCGCCGTCATGGTTGACGAACTCGTAACGCAGCCCCACCCCGGGCAGCAGCACCTCGTTGACGTCCATCCACCCATCATCACCTCACCCCCGAGCCGTCACGCACATACACGAGGCGGGCGTCGAGGGTTTTGTCATGGGCGGAGGTCCAGTTTGTCGTGGGCTGGGCGGGTGGTTCCCGGCGTCCGGGCAGGACGCGGATCTCGGGGATCCAGCGCGTACCCCGGGCAGGACGGCATGCTCCAGTGACAGCAGGTTCGGGGCCGTTGCGTAGATCTGGAGCCGAGCCTCCAGCGACTGGCAGCGGACCTGCAATCGGCGTGTGTCCCCGGTGCGACGTGGCCGACCGCTGAAGGTGCGGTCGCGGGACGGACCGTGGGCGCGGACCGGCCAGGGAGAGGGGCCGGCAGTCGTGGCCGGTCGTGCGCCGCGGGGGCTGGAGGACGGTCACAGCACTATGCTTCGTCGTCGCCCGCCAGTGCCTGGTCCACCACCTGGCGAGGCGACGCGGCCTTCGAGCCGGAGCCCATCGGCCCCGCGGCTCTCGGCCACGCCGCCGCACGCCACCGCATCGAGATCCTCGGCCCGCCGCCGGACAGCCACACCCACGCGTAGCCGCATCGGCGCCGGTTCAGGCTGCGGGCGCTAGGAAGCAGCGCGGACGGAATCGCCCGCCGGACCGGGGCGGCTGCTTTCCAGGTGACCGGACGCCGCTGCCGATCCGCTCAAGGAGAACGATCCCGAGACGGCCTGAAAACCTTGCGCGCCACCGGTGGAGCCGATCAGGAGGCAGCCGCGTCCAGGACTCGTTCGAGTAGCCGGCTCGCGTCGTGGGCCACGGCTTGGGGAACGGTCCGGTTCCACTGGCGGGCCGTTTCCTCCACTGCTTCGGCGAAGACCTGGCGCAGGCGCCGACGGCGCAACAGGAGGCCGGCCGCGGCCACCGGACGCAGTAGGGAGCGTCCGCGCAGCGACAGGACGAGCCGCACCTCCCACCGGCCGTCGCCGTGTGGCCGGGGCGTCGCCCGCAAGGTGGCCCTGGCGAGACGGTGTCTGACACGGGCCTCGAACGGTGCGCCGGCCGGGCGCCGTCCCGTAGCCGCCTTCCACCAGGAACGCAGGTCGACGCGGGCGCCGCCGTTCGCACGCCTCAGCGACTGCCATCGGCCGTGGACCTGCACGGAGCCACTGATTTCGGTCTGGACGGGGCGGTCGACATCGCGCAGTGAGGCTTCCAGGACCACGATCACGCCCCTGCCCGCGAGCGCGTGTTCCAGGCGCAGGGCTGGGGCGCTGCCCCACTGCCGCACAGTGAGGCGTACGTGCTCCTGCTCGTCCTCCAACTCGTACACCGCGCCGGGCGACAGATGGCACCCCTCTGCCAGCCGCACATCGGGCACAGCCCGTCCGTCGGGAAGCAGTACCCGCCCGCCCTCGGCGCGGGTCTCCCGCGCCACGCCGTGCAGCACGCGGAGAGCCTGCTCGAACCAGAGTCGGGGCACGGACTCGACGACCACCGAGTGGCTGATGCGGACCATCGGTTCAGCATGGCCCGTCCGGCTCCGTGCGGGCAGAGGCCCGTGCTGCAGTTTCAGGACCAGGACATTGCCGCACACGGGCAACGTCGACGGGGCGTCCGCACCGCGTGATCCCCGGGTGCCCGAGTGTCCCGTCCCGATACCGTCCGGCTTCGTACCCGCCGGCACGCCTCTTCCGGGCGTTGCCGTCAGAGCTGCTTGGCGGGCCAGTCCAGCAGTCGGCGCCGATGACGGCGGTCTGGAGCGTGTAGCGGTGGGCCGGGTCGGCCGGGCCGGCGCCGGTGAGCTGGTGGATGCGTTCCAGGCGGTAGGTCATGGTCCGCGTGCTCCCCGTGGCCGGGGCGATGCACAGCAGCCGGCGTCCTCGGTGGTGAGCAGGACACTGCGGTTGCCGAAGCGGCCCGGCAGCGACTGCTCCACCTGCCGGGGCACCGCGCTGCCCTCGGCGTCAGCGACGGTGCCTTCGACGGCGACGGCGGCGACGGCGACGGCGTGGGTGGGGGACAGGCGCAGCCCGAAGCGTTCGGCTCGTACGACGGGCGGCCCAAGTCGCTGCGGCCGTAGGGGAGGTCGTCGATGGATCGGGAATCTCCGCGCGGTGGCCGGTCCAAGTGGCGTGATCGTGTGACCCTTTCTCCCGACGGCACACGGAACGAACCAGGAGCCGACCGTGCGGGCACGTGAGCCGGCGGTGGAGCGCGCGACCGTCTGCGTCGACACGGACGCCGTGGCGACGGCACGGCTGATGGCCGAAGAGAAGGTGCCCGCGCTCGTCGTCGACGAGGAGGGCGCGCCGACGGCGGTCCTGCCGGCCTCCCAGAGGATCAGGATCCTGGTGCCGGCGTACGTCATCGACGATCCGACGCCGGCCGCTGTGGTCGACGAGCGCCACGCCGACCGGCTGTTTTGGGTGCTCAAGGGCCGCACGGTGCGTGATTGCCTGTCGGGGAGCGTGCCGGCGCCACCGGTGGCCGAGTCCGATGCGACCGTGCCGGAGGTCGCCGCGCTGATGGCGCGGGCCCGCAGCTTGTTGGTGGCGGTGGTGGATGAGGACAGGGCCGGCAAGCGGCTGCTCGGCGTGATCACCGCCGTCCGCTTGCTGGATTGACGTCTGACCGCCGCCTCGTGAAGGTTTCGGAGGTGCCTGGGTTGCCGGATCCCGGCAATGTATGCCCCCGAGGGGTGCGGGTAACGGGCCTGTCAAAGACATATCAAGGGCAGGTAAGGTTCCTTCCGGTGTGCCGGGAAGCCTGGTCGGCGAGTTGAGGACAGTTCTCTCTTCCGATCGGGGCGTGGGCCATGGTGCTGGTGGTGGTGTTCGGCGTCGCGCTGCTGGTGGCGGTGTTGTTGTCGGGCCTTGCGGCACGGACGGTGCTGTCCACGTCCCTGCTCTTCCTGGTCGGTGGCGCGCTCGTCAGCGATGGTTTCCTCGGGCTGATCCACATCACTCCGGACAGCGGGATCGTGTCCGTGACGGCCGACCTGGCCCTGTTCGCGGTGCTGTTCACCGACGGGATGCACGTCTCGCTGCCGAAGCTGCGGGCCAACTGGAGGAACCCGGCGCGGGCCCTCGGCCTGGGCATGCCCCTCGCGTTCGTCTTCATGGCGCTGGTCACCCACTTCCTGGTGGGCCTGGACTGGACGACGTCGTTCCTGGTGGGCGCGGTGCTGGCGCCGACCGACCCGGTGTTCGCGTCGGCGATCGTGGGCCGCAGCGAGGTCCCGGCCAAGCTGCGTCAGCTGCTGAACGTCGAAAGCGGCATCAATGACGGACTCGCGCTGCCCGTTGTGATGATCCTCATTGCCGCAGCCGGTCCGATGGCCGCCGACCCGGAGGCGTCTCCCGGGGTGATCGCGGTGGAACTGATGCTCGGCCTGCTCTTGGGTGTCGCGCTGCCCTTGGCCGTCAACGGGTTGGTGCGCTTCCGGCTGCTGGGCGCGGAGCCCAAACTGCAGCCGCTGCTGCCGCTGGCGACCGGTATCATCCTGTACGCGACCTGTCACCTCACGCACGCCAACCCGTACCTGGCGGCGTTCTCGGCGGGCGCGGCCCTCGCGCACGTCTCCCCGGAGGCGCAGACGTCCTTCGAGCCGCTGGGTGAGGCGCTGGCGGAACTGGCGAAGTTCGCGGCGCTGCTGGTGTTCGGCGCGCTGCTGACCCCGCAGCTGTTCGGCGACCTGTCGCTCGGCGGGTACGCGGCGGTGATCCTGGCGATCTTCCTGATCCGTCCGGCCTCGCTGCTGCTGTCGCTGATCGGCACGCGCCTCTCCCAGCGGGAGAAGCTCGTGGCGGCCTGGTTCGGCCCGAAGGGCTTCGCGTCGGTGGTGTACGGGCTGCTGGTGCTGCGGGCCGGCATTCCGCAGGCCGAGGAGGCGTTCACCCTGATCGCCGTCTGCATCGCCTTCTCTATCGTCGCCCACAGCTCCACGGACGTGCCGATCGCCCGCGCCTTCGATGTGGAGGACCTGGCGGGCATCCCGGACGGACGCGACGACGCGGACGTCTCCCCGACCGCGGCCCCGTCGGCCCACGCAAAGACCGGAGGAACGTGAACGACTGGCACAGCTGGGCTGCGATCGTCGTCTTCGTCGGCGCCTACGCCCTGATCATCAGCGAGAAGATCCACCGCGTCGCCGTTGCCCTCGGCGGCGCGGGCCTGATGCTGGCGATCGGGGCGACCGACGACGTCTCGGCGTTCTACTCCGAGGACTCGGGCATCGACTGGAACGTCATCTTCCTGCTGATGGGCATGATGGTGATCGTCGGCGTGCTGAAGCGGACCGGCATGTTCGAGTACCTGGCGATCTGGTCGGTGAAGCGGGCCCAGGGCAGGCCGTTCCGGGTGATGGCCATGCTGGTGGTCATCACGGCCGTGGCCTCCGCGCTGCTGGACAACGTCACCACGGTCCTGCTGATCGTCCCGGTCACCCTGCTGGTCTGCGAACGCCTCGCGCTGCCCGCAGCCCCGTTCCTCATCGCCGAGGTCATGGCCTCGAACATCGGCGGCACCGCGACCCTGGTCGGCGACCCGCCCAACATCATCATCTCCAGCCGGGCCGGCCTCGCCTTCAACGACTTCCTCATCCACCTCGCCCCGCTCGCCACCGTGCTGGTGGCCGTGCTCCTCCTGCTCTGCCGGGTGATGTTCCGCAGGTCCTTCGTCTACGACGAAGACCGAGCCGCCGAGATCATGGCCCTGGAGGAGCGCGAGGCGATCAAGGACCCGAGGCTGCTCGTCCAGGGACTCATCGTCCTGGCCGCGGTCGTGGCCGGCTTCGTCCTCCATCCGGTCCTTCACTACCAGCCCAGCGTCGTGGCCCTGCTCGGCGCGGGGCTCCTCGTCGCCGTGTCGGCCGTCGAGACGCAGGAGGTCCTGGCCGAGGTGGAGTGGCCCACACTCGCCTTCTTCGCCGGTCTGTTCGTCATGATCGGCGGCCTGATCGACACCGGCGTCGTCAGCGAGGTCTCCCGGCGGCTGGCGGACGCCATCGGCGGCAACGAGCTGGGCGGCTCGCTCACCCTGCTCGGGGGGTCGGCGGTGCTGTCGGGCATCGTCGACAACATCCCGTACGTCGCCACCATGGCCCCCATCACCAGCGACCTGGTGCGCGGCATGGGCGGGGCGAGCGACCACGTCCTGTGGTGGGCGCTCGCGCTGGGCGCCGACCTGGGCGGCAACGCCACCGCGATCGGCGCCTCCGCGAACGTCGTGGTCCTCGGGATAGCCGAACGCAACCGGCAGCCCATCTCCTTCTGGCAGTTCACCAAGTACGGCCTCGTCGTGACCGGCGTGACCGTGGCCATCTCCCTGGTCTACGTGTGGCTGCGCTACTTCGCGTTCTCGTGACCGCCGGGTGCTGCCGTGACGGCCACTCCGACGCCGCCCGGCCCCCTCCGGCCCGACGCCGTCGAGGTCCGTGGCACCGGACGTCAGCCAACGCGGCGTTTGGCCCTCGGCGGAGCCGTCACAGGGCACTTCGGCGAGGACGACCATGTCGATGCCGACCGTGACAGCGGGAGGCGAGGACACCCGACCGCCTTTGCACCGCGGGGCCGTGCGGCGGTCCACCACCACACGCACCGGCCATGAACCATGGTGACCTGCCGGTACACCGAGGAGCAGGCCCGTACGACCTGCACCGGCGCCCGTCCCGGCGCCTGCACGAGCACATCCGGCGTCGGGGAGCCACGACGCACGGCGGGCGCGACCCCCGGCTCCCGCAACGAGCCAGACCGACCCGACAGGAGCCCTGGCACCCATGATCCGGTGGACCGGCCTCGTCCTCTTCTTCCTCACCCTGCTCCCCGCCGGCGTCGCCTTTCTCATTGGCCGCCCACCGCGGCGGCCGCATGCTCGTCCGGCCCCGATGCGCCCCTGCGGCGCATCGGTCTTGCCCGCCGTCAGCTCTGCGGCGCATCTCGGCACGATCCCCCGCCAGGCCGACGCCCCGCCCTTGAACACCCCGGTCGTCACCGCCCCCGCCGGGGGACCGACAGCCGCTGGGTGCGTCGTGCCGGTCGCCGCCACCCGGCGTACCAGGGCCACCGCCTCATGACCCGCCTCGCCCGCCACCGGCGGCTGGCCCTGTCGCTCACCGTCTGGTGGCTGCTGATCACCCTGGCCCTGTGGCTCCTGGGCCAGGCCCTGGATCAGCCAGCCGCCCCCACGGCATGTGCCGCTTCCGCCGGGTTGCTGGTCGCCGTCGGGGAAGCCGGTGACTGGCTGCGCCGTCGGTGGAGTGCCTATCTGATCGAGCGGAGGAGCCGGTCGTCATCCTCATGGCGCTGACCACAGGCGGACACCGGAGGGCCGCCGTGTCCTCATCTGCCGTGGCTGCCAGGCCCGTTCACGTACTGCGTCGCCGGCCGGTTCCGATCGTCGTTGGACCGGAGAGGGCGAGTGGCCCGACGATGCTGTGGCATCGCATCCTTATGGGGACCAAGGGGTAGGGGGCTGCGAGGATGAGTCGTGCTCGCCTGCGGCAGGGGAGGGTTTCGGACGAGATGTCCGCGAAGAACCGGCAACTGACCGTGCTGACCGTGCTGCCGTTCGCCATGATGGGCGTGGTCGCGCTGGTCGATGTCCTCGCGGGCTCCAAGGTCGGACTGCTGCCGATGGTGGCCGTGGGCCCGGCGTTCGCCTCCCTGGAGGGCGGCCGGCGGCGCGTCGCGTGCGTCGGGGCGATAGCACTGCTGCTCTGCCTGGGGCTGGGCTGGTACGACGACCTGACGGATGTACGACGCGCCTCCACGATCATCGCCTCGGTCGTGGGAGTCACCGTAGCGGGGTTCGTCGCCGTGTCCCTGCGCGAGCAGCGCGAAGAGGAACTGGAGAACGTCCGCTCGATCGCCGAGGCGGCCCAACGGGTGCTGCTCAAGCCGGTACCCCGTCTGGCCGGTGATCTCCGGGCGGCCGTCTCCTACATGTCCGCCGTCGCCGAGGCCCGTATCGGCGGCGACCTGTACGAGGTCGTCGCCGCGCCACAGGGCGTGCGGGTGATCGTGGGCGATGTGCAGGGCAAGGGTCTGGAGGCGGTGGAGACCGCGGCCGTGGTCCTGGGGGCATTCCGGGAGGCGGCCCTGGACGAGCCGGACCTGATCGGACTGGGCCGCAGACTGGACCGTTCCGTCGCGCGGCAGTTGGACGGGGAGAAGTTCGTCACCGCGATCCTCGCCGAGGTCAGGGACCGCGAGGTCACGTTCCTCAACTACGGCCACCCACCGCCGCTCCTGATCCATGCGGACGGGAGCGTGGCCTTGCCGGAGCCGCCCTGGTACACGCTGCCGCTGGGGCTGACGGCACACGCTCCCGCAGAACCCGCGCCGTTCCGGGCCGACTTCCACCCCGGCGACCAACTCCTGCTGTACACCGACGGGGTCACCGAGGCCCGGGACGACGACGGCCGTTTCTATCCGCTCGCCGAACGCTCCCATCTGCTGAAGGACGACGACTCGGAGGCGGCGCTCGAGATCCTGCGACAGGACCTGCTCCAGCACGTCAGCGGCCCGCTGCACGACGACGCGGCCATGCTGCTGCTCCGCTACCGCTGATGTGTGTGGGGGAGCGAGGCCGAAAGAGCGCGCCGAGAGAGCCGTCCGCCCGCGAGCGGCTGGCCGTTGGCCGGTGGGAGCAGCCACGGCACCCCTCTGGCGAGGGCGAACACTCCGGGCCGGAGGCAGTGGGCGAACTCTGGCGGCCGCACGGCATACCGGCCGGGCCGGCCTGGCGTGACCTGGACGGGCCGGGCAAGCCCGTAGAACCGGCCGCGCGTACCATCCCGGATCCGAGATCCGCGAAGTAGAGGCCGCTCACGGCCACGCGCACGCACTCCGTAGCGGCACACACGCGTGGGCGGGCGGCGTTGCGCCATCCGCCCGTCTCGTCACCCATCCCGGCCGGGCTGGGCCAACTCGCGGGCCTGGTCGTGACCGCCGTCGTCTCCGCCGTGATCGCCTCTGCCGAACGACACGGTCGAGGGATCGGAGCCTGACGGCACGCTGAGCCGTCCCCTGAGAACCGCCGCACAGAGCCGTCCCCTGAGAACCGCCGCACAGAGCCGTCCCCTGAGAACCGCCGCACAGAGCCGTCCCCTGAGAACCGCCGCAAAGAGATGGGCGGACCATGGACCTCGTCCTTGACCCGCCGGGTCATCGTCCTCGTGGAGCATGCCGCCGAGGACGGCACACCGGAGATCCTGCGCGAGAGCACTCTCCCGCTCACCGGCGAGGCCGTCGTCGACCGCATCATCACCGACCTCGCGGTCATCGACGTGACGGCCGTCGGCCTGCACCTTGCCGAGCGCGGGGCCCGCGTGCGGTCCGACGAGCTCAGGACGCTGACAGACGCGCCCGTGCACGGGCCGGTTCGCGCCGTGTCCCACGATCTGCGGCCGATGTCCAAAGCCGATGGAGCAGGCATGCCCCCTCGGCGATCCGGACCACGGCCGGTGGCCCTGCCGGCTCCGCGCGGCTGCCGCCTCGCGCTGCGCGGGTGCCGCCGGTGGCGCCGGCGATCGGCGCCGCCGGTGACGTGAGCGCGGGGCGAGGCGGCAGGATGCGTGCGGTCAGACGCGGCCCTTGAGCATGCCGTGCCAGTAGAGGGCGGGCAGACCGTAACGCTTGAGCACCCACATGTCGGTGCGCTCCTTGGTGGTGTTGACGAACGGCATGCTGGGGACGGGCTTCGGCTCGTAGTCGAACTCGGCGAGCAGCATCTTGTTGCGCGCCGTGACCAGTGGACACGAGGTGTAACCGTCGTAGCTCTTCGGGGCCCGGCTCTGGCCCTTCATCTCGGCCATCATGTTGGCGACCACGGTGGGAGCCTGCTTGCGTACGGCGGCACCGGTCCGCGCCGTGGGCAGGTTGGCGGCGTCGCCCAGAGCGAAGACGTTCTTGTAGCGGGTGTGCTGGAGGGAGTGCTTGTCGACCGAGATGTAGCCGACGGGCGTCCCGTCGGACAGCGGGCTGGCCTTGACCCAGTCCGGGGCGCTCATCGGCGGAACCGCGTGGACCATGGCGTAGTCGAGGGTCTCCTCGGTGCCGGCGGCGCGGTCGGCGATGGTCACCTGGCCGGCGGGGCCGTCGATGGCGACCATTTCAGAGCTGAAACGCACCTCGATGCCGTAGCGGGCTGCGACCTTTTCCAGAACGCGGCGCCAGACCGGCACCCCGAACATGACATCGCCGGGCAGCACGAGGATGACCCGGATGCGGTCGAGCACGCCCTGCTTGCGCCAGTAGTCGCAGGCCAGATAGGCGATCTTCTGCGGAGCGCCACCGCATTTGATCATGCCGGCGGGCTGGGTGAACACCGCGGTGCCCGAACGGGTCTTCTTGATGAGCTCCCAGGTGTGGGGGGCGTACTCATGGGAGTAGTTGCTGGCGACGTTGTTCTTCCCGATGGTCTTCTCCAGACCGGGGACCTTGCCCCAGTCCAGTTGCATCCCGGGGGCCATCACGAGGTAGTCGTAGCCGATGGTGCGACCCGTGGAGGTGGTGACGGTCTGCGCCTCGGGATCGACGGCGGTGGCTGCCTCGCGTATCCAGTTCACGCCCTTGGGCATGACCGAAGCCTCGGAACGGCGAGTGGTCTCCAGCGGGGCCTGGCCCCCGCCGACCAGCGTCCACAGTGGCTGGTACCAGTGGGTGTCGGTGGGGTCGAGCAGCGCGATGTCGGTCACGCCTGCGCGCCGCAGCCGGGCAGCGGTGGTGATGCCGGCGGTGCCTCCACCGACGATCAGCACGCGGTGGCGGTTCCGACCGGAGCCTGAGTCACGGGCCATCGAGGATTCCTTTCTAAACCACATTCCCAGTGCGGGGGCTCGAGCGCCTTATGGGGAGGGCCGAGCCTCCGCAGTATGAAGGGGAATCCCTCGATAAGCGTCCTTACGGTCGAGTATTTGCCTCAAAGGCAAAAAGCGGAAGATTATCGGCAGGCAGTTCGCTGGGGAGAAGCGGCCGACTGTTCGAGGGGAAAGCACCGCCTCGGCATCATCGGTCCGGCGCTCGAGCGGACACCGCCACCGACAGCGCCCAGTGGGCGCGGACCGCCCTATACGGGCCCGGGACCGGCCGACGGCTGATGTACCGGTGTACGAGAGGTGAGCCGGTTCTTGCCGTCATGCGCGTGCCTTCCGGCGTCACCACCGGTCGGCACCGCGCCGCACTCAGGGCCGCTGCCCGGTCATCCGGGCGGCCGACTCGATCGTCGAGCGGGCCTCGCGTTCCGTCAGGCCGGTGCGGATCGCCGCGTCGATCAGCGCGGGGGTCAGCTCGGGGCCGATCCCGTTCTCGTGCGCCCGGCAGGCGGCCCAGAAGAGGCGGGTGTTGCGCTGGCCCTCGTGTGCGGCGAGCACGAAGTGCACCAGGCCCCGGCCGTGCCGCCCCGTCGATGCGGGCGTGGTGTGACGGGCGTGGCGCGGCGGAGGCGTGAGCAGGCGCAGCAGCGCCGGCGGGCAGGGCGCCGGAGGCAGCTGGGCGGTGCCCGGTGCCGTGCGGTAGATGCCGTGTTCGGTGCGTGAACCGGGGCCGACCAGATATCCGCCGGCGCCCCGGACGTCGATACCGGGGGCCAGTCGGCTCGCCGAGTTGGGCACGACGACGTCCGGCGGGCCGCTCAGCCACAGATGGCGGCCGCCGCTCGGGGTCAGTACGACCACGGTCTCGGGGAGGGTGAACAGATGGCGCAGCGCGAGTTCGCGCAGGGCCGCGGAGGAATCGGTTCCGGACTTGGTGTCGAGATCGATGCCGATGAGGTGGTGGGGGTGCAGACCGCAGGCGATGCCGTAGCCGGTGGCCCAGGGCGCGGCGGAGAACAGCTCGCGAATGCGGCGCGGGTCGGTCGTCGCGTCGTACACCCCGTGCCCGGCGCGGCCGCATGCGCCGTGACAGGCGCGGGCCGACGGATCGGGGTCGTCGCGGTGGGGGGAGCGCAGGGCCGGCAGTTTCGTCCGGGACAGCGGGATCACCGCCAGTCCGTGCTCCGCGGCGGACAGCGCGTGGGCCAGGGCCAAGGTGGTGGCCTGCCGGTCGATGGTGGCCATGCCCTCATTTTCGTACGCACGTTCGAAAAAAGGAAGGGGTGGGGTGGTGGGGTGCTGAAACGCTTCAACCCTTGGTGCGCTTGGGGGTGTCGCCCCGATCGGGTCTGTATCTGCTATGTCCTATGGATTTGGGCGGTGAGCCTCGTCTAAAGGGGTTTATCCGTGTGTTCTCACGCTTGAGAGCGAATCGCAGCTTACGGGGTGATTCGGCGGGGACTGGTGGGCAACTCTGAAGGCGCGACGTCGTACACCGTCCAAGGTGGTCGGCCAACTGCCTTGGAAAAAGCGGTACTTCATGTACATCCCGGCGAAACAGGCCGGTCCCCCACCGGGTTCTGGAGGAATCACATGGCAAGCATCCGTACCGCCCGCGTCCTCGCCGCCGTCACGGCTCTGCCGCTCGCCGCCGCCCTCTTCGCCGGCGTCGCCTCGGCGGACACCGGCGCGTTCGCGGACGACGGATCGAACGCGGCCGTCGCGGGCGTGAGTCGCAGCGGGGTCGGGCACAACAACAGTGGCAATTCGTCCACCACGCAGCAGCAGGCGGTCGGCTCCGGTGCCTCGAACCAGAACAACACGGCCCAGGTGAACCGCTCCGGGTTCGCCTCCATCAACCAGAGGAGCGAGAACGTGGTCATCCACTTCACCCACCTGTGGTGAGCGAGGGGCCGATGCGCCGCCGTCGGCCCTGACGTCCGACATGCCCTTCCGGGGTGTGCTTTCCAGGTCACAGACGTCCGCGCGACGGTACTCCGGTGCCGTCGCGCGGACGCTTCTCGATGTCCGAGCCCGCGCGCGTGCCCGCGGACCATCAGGCGCGGAGGTCCCGGGGCGCGGGGACCTTGACAGCGACATGGATCTGACGGACAGTCAGAAACTTCTCCGTCGTTCGCGATCCCCTCGTCGTACGAGGTCCGGGAGGCCCCCGCCGTGCACCTCGCCCCCACCGAGCGCCAGCAGCGGCTGCGCGCCGAACTGCGCACCTACTTCCGCGAACTCATGCCCGACGGGCCGCCGCCCGCCGACGACGGCGCCCGCCGCCGGGCGCTGCTGCGCCGGATCGGCGCCGACGGTCTGCTCGGCCTCGGCTGGCCCGTCGCGTACGGCGGTCAGGGGCGCGGCGCGGACGAGCAGTTCGTGTTCTTCGACGAGGCGTACCGCGCGGGTGCCCCGGTGTCGATGGTCACCCTGAACACCGTCGGCCCGACGCTGATGGCGTACGGGAGCGAGGAGCAGAAGGCGTACTTCCTGCCGCGGATCCTCAGCGGTGAGACCGTGTTCGCGATCGGCTACAGCGAGCCGTCGGCCGGCACGGACCTGGCGTCGTTGCGGACCCGGGCCGTGCGGGTGGACGGGGACGGCGGTGCGGAGGGCCAGGGCGTCGGCGGTGCGGAGGGCTGGGGCGCCGGGACTGCGGCCGGTGGCGCGGTCGGTGGTACGGGCGGGGGTGCGGGCGGCGGTGCGGGCGGGGGTGCCCTCGGCGGTGCGGTCGGCGGTGCGGAGGGCCGCCCCGGTGGGGCCGGTGCGGGGTCCCACGACGAACGGTCCGACGGTCCGGAGGCGGGGCGGTGGCGGATCGACGGCCAGAAGATCTTCACCTCCAACGCCCAGCACGCCGACTGGATCTGGCTCGCCTGCCGTACGGATCCCGGCGCACCCCGGCACGAGGGCATCTCGATCCTCCTCGTCCCGACCGACGCCCCCGGGTTCTCCTGGACGCCGATCGAGACCGTGGGCGGGCTGATGACGACGGCCACCTACTACGACGGGGTCACCGTTCCGGCTGCGAACCTCGTCGGCGAGGAGAACGGCGGCTGGCGGCTCATCACCAGCCAGCTCAACCACGAGCGGGTGGCGCTCGCCGCGCTCGGTCTGCAGGCGGAGGACTTCTACGCGGCCGCGCTGGAGGCGGCGCGTACCCCTGATCCGGTGACGGGGCGGCGCCGGATTGACGAGCCGTGGGTGCGTTCCCGGCTGGCCGAGGTGCATGCCCGGCTGGCGGCGAACCGCCTGCTCAGCTGGCGTCTGGTGGGGGATGTGGGGGCCGGCCGGCTGGCGCCGGGGGACGCCAGCGGGGTGAAGTTCGCGGGAACGGAATCGACTGTCGCCACCTATCGCCTGTGTCAGGAGATCGTCGGGGCGCAGGCGCTGGTGCGGGCCGGCTCACCGGGGGTGTTCGGGGACGGCGAGCTGGAGCGGCTCAACAGGGCGGCACAGATCAACACGTTCGGGGGCGGAGTGAGCGAGGTGCAGCGGGAGATCGTCGCGACGATGCGGCTCGGGATGCGGAGGGGGCGGCGATGAGCGGCGGAGCGAGGGCGCAGGCGCAAGCGGAGGCGGAGTTCGCCGCTCGGCTGAAGACGTACGAGGGACGGCCGGCCGCGGTCGCGGGCGTCGGCAAGGACCGGGTCAACGAGCCGATGATCCGCCACTGGTGCGAGGCGATGGGCGACAGGCACCCCGCGTACACCGGCCCGGAGGCGATCGCCCCGCCCACCATGCTGCAGGTGTGGACCATGGGCGGCCTCTCCGGTCACGAGGGGCGCACGGAGGCGTACGGCGAGCTGCTCGGACTGCTCGACGAGGCCGGCTGCGTGTCGGTCGTCGCCACTGACTGCGAGCAGGAGTACCTGCGCCCGCTGCGGCCCGGCGACGAGGTCACGTTCGACGCGGTGATCGAGTCCGTCTCCGACCGGAAGCGGACGAAGCTCGGCACGGGGTACTTCGTCACGACCCGGATGGACGTCCGCGTGGGTGGGGAGCCGGTGGGGACCCACCGGTTCCGGATCCTCAAGTACGCGCCCGCGACCCCGGTCCCCACGACATCCGCAGCAGCGGCATCCGCACCCACGCGCGGGAAGTCCGGCGGCAGACGGCCCCGACCGGTGATCAACCGGGACAACGCGGGGTTCTGGGAGGGGGTCGGCCGCCACCGGTTGCTGATCCAGCGGTGCGCCGCCTGCCGGACACTGCGCTTCCCCTGGCTGCCGGGGTGCAACGCGTGCGGCTGTGGGGAATGGGACACGGTCGAGGCTAGCGGCGAGGGAACGGTCTACTCGTACGTCGTCATGCACCATCCGCCCTTCCCCGCCTTCGATCCTCCCTACGCGGTCGGCCTGATCGAGCTGGCCGAGGGCGTCCGGATCGTCAGCAACGTCGTCGGGGTGCCGTACGACAAGGTGCGCATCGGCATGCCCGTGCGCCTCGCGTTCGTGCGGTACGACGAGGAGCTGGAGCTCCCGGTCTTCCGGCCGGACGAGGCGCCGGAGACGCCCGGCCCCGGCTCTGGCCCCGTCCCCGGCTCCGGCCCCGGCCCCGGCTTCGGTCTCGGTCCCGGTCTCGGCCCCGTCCCCGGCCCCGGTCCCGGCCCCGGTTCCGGCCCCGGCCCCGGTCCCGGCCCCGGTCCCGGTTCCGGTCTCGGCCCCGGTCCCGGTTCCGGCCCCGGCTTCGGTCTCGGCCCCGGCCCCGGCCCCGGCTCTGGCCCCGGTCCCGGCCCCGGCTTCGGTCTCGGTCCCGGTCTCGGTCCCGGTCTCGGCCCCGGTCCCGGTCTCGGCCCCGGCCCCGGCCCCGGCCCCGGCTCCGGACCCGGTTCCGGCTCCGGTCCCGGCACGGGCGCATCGGCCGTGGCGCCCGGCCTCCCCGGCGGTGACGGGCGGCGGGGCGGTGGGCGCTGACATGGACTTCACGCCCACCGAGGAGCAGACGGCGGCCCGGGATCTCGCGGCGCGGATCTTCGGCGACCTCTCGACACCGGAGCGCCTGTCGGCGGCGGGCACCGGCAGCGACGCCGAGCTGTGGAAGGAGCTGTGCTCGGCCGGGCTGGTCGCGGCGGTGGCAGACGTCGGCCTGCTCGGCCTGGTGCTCCTCCTGGAGGAGCAGGGACGGACGACGGCGCAGGTCCCCTTCGCGGTGAGCTGCGTGTACGGGCTGCTGGCGGTGGCCGCGCACGGCTCGGCGGAGCAACGGCAGCGGCTGCTGCCGGGGATCGGGGACGGCGCGGTGGTGGTGACCGGGGCGCTGCCGTCCACCGGGGGCGTACGCGCGGCCGCCCGCGGGGAGCTGACCGGCACGGTGCCCCTCGTGCCCTGGCTGAGGGACGCGACGCATGTGCTCGTGGGGGACGGCCGGCGGCGGCTCTGGCTGGTGCGGACGGCCGACGCCCGATGCGAGCCGGTGGAGTCGACGGCGCCCTGGGCGGCGGGGCGGCTGACGCTGGATGCCGCCCCGGCGGAGCCCCTGGGGCCACCGGGCGCGTACGCCGACGTGCTCGCCACCGCGCGTACCGCCTTCGCGGGCCTGCAGGCGGGGGTGTGCGCGGGCTCGCTGGCGCGGGCCGTGGCGCACACCAACACCCGGGAGCAGTTCGGGCGTCCGCTCGCCGCCAAACAAGGGGTCCAGCTCCGGGCCGCCGACGCGTACATGGACACGGAGTCGATCCGCGTGACGGCGTACGAGGCGGCCTGGCGCCGCGACGCGGGCCTGCCGTACGCCACGCACGCGCTGACCGCCGCCTGGTGGGCGTCGGAGGCGGGCGCCCGGGTCGTGCACACGGGCCAGCATCTGCACGGCGGAGCCGGGGCCGATCTGGAGCATCCGGTCCACCGGCACTTCCTGTGGGGACGGCAGCTGGACGCCCATCTCGGGTGCGGGAGCGAAGTGCTCCAGGAGCTGGGGGAGTTGATCGTGAGCGGAGAGGAGGCGGTATGAGGGCCGGTGGACCGCAGGCCGGTGCGGTGCGGGCGGGGACCGAGCTGCCGCCGCTGGAGATCGAGATCACGCGCACGCTGATCGTGGCCGGGGCCATTGCGTCCCGCGACTACCAGGACGTGCACCACGACGCGGAGCTGGCCCGCGACAAGGGCTCCCCCGACGTCTTCATGAACATCCTGACGACCAACGGCCTGGTCGGGCGCTACGTCACCGACCACTTCGGCCCGGACGCTCTCCTGCGCAGGGTGGCCATACGGCTCGGCGCGCCCAACTATCCGGGCGACACGATGGTGCTGACCGGCACGGTGGAGGAGGCCCACGGGGACACGGCCATCGTGAAGGTGGTCGGGACCAACGGCATCGGCCGGCATGTCACCGGCACCGTCGTGGTCACCGTTCCGGGCGGAGGTGCCGGATGAGCGTGCGCACGAAGGACGCCCTCGGCCAACGGGCGGCGATCGTCGGGATCGGGGCCACCGAGTTCTCCAAGGACTCGGGGCGCAGTGAGCTGCGGCTGGCGGTGGAGGCGGTGCGGGCCGCACTGGACGACGCGGGTCTGCGGCCGGCGGACGTGGACGGCATGGTCACGTTCACGATGGACACCAGCCCCGAGATCACCGTGGCCCAGGCGGCGGGGATCGGCGAGCTGTCCTTCTTCTCCCGGATCCACTACGGGGGCGGGGCGGCCTGTGCGACGGTCCAGCAGGCGGCGCTCGCGGTCGCGGCCGGGGTGGCCGAGGTCGTGGTGTGCTACCGCGCGTTCAACGAACGCTCCGGCCGCCGCTTCGGCTCCGGGGTGCAGCACCGCGAACCGACGGCGGAGGGGGCCGCACTGGGCTGGTCACTGCCGTTCGGGCTGCTCACCCCGGCGTCCTGGGTGGCGATGGCGGCCCAGCGGTATCTGCACACGTACGGGCTGACGACCGAGGCCTTCGGTCATGTGGCCGTCGTGGACCGCGCGTACGCGGCGACGAACCCGGCGGCGTACTTCCACGGCAGACCGGTCACGCTCGCCGACCACGCCGCCTCGCGCTGGATCGCGGAGCCGCTCAGGCTGCTCGACTGCTGCCAGGAGACGGACGGGGGGCAGGCACTGGTGGTCACCTCCGTGGAGCGGGCGAGGGACCTGCCGCGCCCGCCGGCCGTGATCGCGGCCGCCGCGCAGGGCGCGGGCCGCGGCCAGGAGCAGATGACCGGTTTCTACCGGGGCGACCTGACCGGTCTGCCCGAAATGGGCGTGGTCGCCCGCCAGCTGTGGCGGACCTCGGGGATGGGACCCACGGACATCGATGTGGGAATCCTTTACGACCATTTCACCCCGTTTGTTCTGATGCAGTTGGAGGAGTTCGGGTTCTGCGAGCCGGGTGCCGGGGCGGACTTCGTGGCCGCGCGAAGCCTGCCGCTGAACACCCACGGAGGGCAGCTGGGGGAGGCGTATCTGCACGGGATGAACGGCATCGCGGAGGCCGTACGCCAACTGCGCGGCACGGCGGTGAACCAGATACCCGGCACAGCCCGCGCCCTGGTCACCGCGGGTACCGGCGTCCCCACCTCGGGCCTGGTCCTGACCGTGGACCGGTGAACGGACGCGGGGCGGCGGGCAGGCCGACCGTCCCGCCACGCGTCGTTCAGCGGCTCGTTCAGGGGCTCCTTCGAGGGTTCGTTCAGGGGCGGACTCCTCAGGGGCGGCCCCTCAGGGGTACGTGGAGGATCGTCCACCTCCAGTAGGTGGGGGCAGCCCCCCGCCTACAACCTGAGGCGGAGGCCGCTTCGGGACCTGCGGGCGATCCGCCGGAACACGGGGCGAACCTAGCGTGGAGCCATGACCACACCCGTCTGCACCAGCGCTTCGAACGCCGCTGCCTCGGCGAGGCGGACTCTTGCGTACCCGTCGTTCTCGTCGTACGTGAGGGCCCGCCAGCCGGTGCTGCTGCGCACCGCCCGGTCGCTGACCGCGAACCCGAGCGACGCCGAGGACCTGCTGCAGACCGCACTGGCGAAGACATACGTCGCCTGGGAGCGGATCGAGGACCACCGCGCGCTCGACGGGTACGTCCGCCGGGCGCTGCTCAACACGCGGACGTCGCAGTGGCGCAAGCGCAAGGTCGACGAGTTCGTCTGCGACGAGCTGCCCGAGCCGGAGGGCGCACCGGCCGCGGACCCGGCCGAGGAGCAGGCGCTGCACGACGCCATGTGGCGGGCGATCCTGAAGCTGCCCGCGCGCCAGCGGGCGATGGTGGTCCTGCGCTACTACGAGGATCTCAGCGAGGCCCAGACGGCGGAGGTGCTCGGCGTCTCCATCGGCACGGTCAAGTCGGCGGTGTCCCGCGCACTCGGCAAGCTCCGTGAGGACCCGGAGCTGGAGCCCGTGCGTTGAACATCACGTCACGAACGCTGATCGATCCCCTCGGGGCCTAGTGACATACCGCGTGGTATGTGCGCAGAATCTGCGCAACCCCTTACCACCGCGTAGGCAGTGTCGCCCCGGGAGGACACCGTGCTGAGCACCATGCAGGACGTACCGCTGACCGTCACCCGCATCCTTGTGCACGGTGTGCTGGTGCACGGGCAGTCCCAGATCATCACCTGGACCGATGAGGGCGAGCCGCGCCGCAGGACCTTCGCCGAGGCGGGCACACGCGCGGTGCAACTGGCCCATGCCCTCCACGACGACCTCGGCGTCCGGGACGACGACCGGGTCGCGACGCTGATGTGGAACAACGCCGAGCACGTCGAGGCGTACTTCGCGATCCCCTCCATGGGGGCCGTCCTGCACACGCTCAACCTCCGCCTTCCCGCCGAGCAGCTGGTGTGGATCGTCAACCACGCCGCCGACCGGGTGATCATCGTCAATGGCTCGCTGCTCCCGCTGCTCGCGCCCCTGCTGTCGAAGATGCCGACGGTCGAGCATGTCGTCGTCTCGGGACCGGGGGACCGTTCCGTCCTCGAGGGCGCCCACGCGCAGGTCCACGAGTACGAGGATCTGATCGCGGGCAAGCCGACGACGTACGACTGGCCGGAGCTGGACGAGCGCCAGGCCGCCGCCATGTGCTACACCTCCGGCACCACCGGCGACCCCAAGGGCGTCGTCTACTCCCACCGCTCGATCTATCTGCACTCCATGCAGGTCAACATGACCCAGTCGATGGGCCTGACCGACCAGGACACATCGCTCGTGGTGGTCCCGCAGTTCCACGTCAACGCCTGGGGCCTGCCGCATGCCACCTTCATGACCGGCGTCAACCTCCTGATGCCCGACCGCTTCCTGCAGCCCGCGCCGCTCGCCGAGATGATCGAGCGGGAGCGCCCGACGCACGCCGCCGCGGTTCCCACCATCTGGCAGGGGCTGCTCGCCGAGCTGACCGCCAGGCCCCGCGACGTCTCGTCCCTCACCCAGGTCACCATCGGCGGCTCGGCCTGCCCGCCCTCGCTCATGGAGGCGTTCGACAAGCTCGGGATGCGTGTCTGCCACGCCTGGGGCATGACCGAGACCTCCCCGCTCGGCACGGTGGCGAGGCCGCCGGCCCACGCGGTGGGCACCGACGAGGAGTTCGCCTACCGGCTCACCCAGGGACGCTTCCCGGCGAGCGTCGAGGCCCGGCTCACCGGGCCGGGGGGCGAGCGGCTGCCCTGGGACGGCGAGTCCGCGGGCGAGCTGGAGGTGCGCGGACCGTGGATCGCGGGCGCGTACTACAACGGCCCGGACGCCGAACCCCTGCGCCCCTCCGACAAGTTCAGCGAGGACGGCTGGCTCAAGACCGGCGATGTGGGCACCATCAGCCCCGATGGCTTCCTCACCCTCACCGACCGTGCCAAGGACGTGATCAAGTCCGGGGGTGAGTGGATCTCGTCCGTCGACCTGGAGAACGCCCTGATGTCCCACCCGGACGTCGCCGAGGCCGCGGTCGTCGCCGTCCCGGACGACAAGTGGGGCGAACGCCCGCTCGCCACCGTCGTCCTGAGGGAGGGCGCCAGCACCGACTTCACCGCTCTGCGCGCGTTCCTCGCCGAGGAGGGAAAGATCGCCAAGTGGCAGCTCCCGGAGCGCTGGACGGTCATCGAAGCGGTGCCCAAGACCAGTGTCGGCAAGTTCGACAAGAAGGTGATCCGCCAGCAGTACGCGGCGGGTGACCTGGACATCACGATGATCTGAAGCCGGGCATAAGGGAGTCGGGGCGGTGTTTCACGTGAAACACCGCCCCGACTCCCTTATGTGTTCTAATTCGTGCCGATACGGGCCAGCAGATCCACGATCCGCTCCTGCACCTCGGGGCTGGTCGAGCGCTCCGCGAGGAACAGGACCGTCTCCCCCGAGACCAGCCGGGGCAGATCGGCCTGGTCGACGGCGGCGGTGTAGATGACGAGCGGGGTGCGGTTGAGCAGGCTGTTCGCGCGCAACCAGTCGACGACTCCGGCCTGGCGACGGTGTACCTGCATCAGGTCCATCACCACCAGGTTCGGCCGCATCTGCGCGGCCAGCGTGACCGCGTCCGCGTCCGACGCGGCCCGTGCGACCTGCATTCCCCGCCGCTCCAGCGTTGCCGTGAGTGCGAGCGCGATCTCCGCGTGCTCCTCGATGAGCAGCACGCGTGGCGGGTGCTGCTCGGAGTCGCGCGGGGCGAGCGCCTTCAGGAGCACGGCCGGGTCGGCACCGTACGCCGCCTCGCGTGACGCCTGCCCGAGGCCCGCCGTGACCAGCACGGGAACCTCGGCGGCCACCGCGGCCTGGCGCAGCGACTGGAGCGCGGTCCGTGTGATCGGGCCGGTGAGAGGGTCGACGAAGAGCGCGGCCGGGAAGGCGGCGATCTGCGCGTCGACCTCCTCCCGGGAGTTGACGATGACGGGCCGGTAGCCACGGTCGCTGAGCGCCTGCTGGGTCGTCACGTCCGGCGCGGGCCACACAAGCAGCCGACGCGGGTTGTCGAGCGGCTCCGGAGGCAACTCGTCGTCCAGCGGCTGCGTATGGGGCTGGTCGGCGACCTCCACGGCACCGCCGGGACCGTCCAGGGGCTCGGGACCTTCGTCGGCGTTCTCGTCCGGAGCCCCGATGGCGTACGACCGTCCGGCGCCCTCGGAGACCGTGCTCAGAGGGGACTGCCCGGCGAGGGACGGCTGTGCCGGCAGCGGAGCCGACGCGGACTGCGGATGCGGGCGCGCCGCCGTCTCCTGGCGTTCACCCGCCGGCTCGGGGGGCGTACCGAGCTTGCGGCGGCGGCCCGCCCCGCCCGGCTGGTGCGGCGGAGGCGTCGAGGACTGCGGGCGGGGCTGGGCCTGCGGCTGGGCCGCCGCCTGACGGGCGAAGGGAACGCCCTGCCCGAGCGTCCGCACGTTGATCGCCCGTCCCTGCGTCGAGTTGGGGTCGACCGGCGCGTCCGCCTCGGCGGGCAGCGGCTGAGCCATCGGTGGCTGGGGGGTCCGTGGCCGGGCCGTCTGTGGCTGAGCGGGGTGCTCCGGAGGCAGCGGGGTGCCTGCCGATGGGGTGGGCCGCGGTACGGGCATACCGGCCCCGGAGGTGTCGGCCGCACCGGGCCATGCTTGCGGCTGCGCGGCCTGCGGGGGCGGGGGCATCGGAGTGCCCGGCGCGGGAGTGACCGTTCCGGGCGCCCCGCCGACGGGGGCGGCGGCCTGCGGAGGGACCGACTGCGGGCCCGGCTGAGCCGGCGCCATGGGCTGCGGCACGGCGGCGGGCTGTGCGGGCAGGGGCTGAGCGGGTGTGGCGGCGGGCTGTGCGGGCAGGGGCTGAGCGGGTGTGGCGGCGGGATCCGGCTGACCCGGAGCCGTTGCCACCGGCGCCGGCTGGGCACCGGGGACGGGCTGCGCGGGGCTGGGCTGCACAGGGGGAACGGGTGCACCGGGCTGTCCGGGAACGGGCCGGCCAGGAGTCGGCTGGGCCGGCACCGGCTGGGTCGGCACCGGCTGCCCGGGTGCCACCTGCCCGGCCGGTGCGGCCGGTGCGGCATGAACCGCAAGTCCCTGCGGAGGGACCGCCTGGGCTCCGGCCGTGGGCGCGGGCACGCCCTGCGCGGGAACGGGCTGCGCGGGAACGGGCTGCGCGGGCACGCCCTGCGCGGGAACGGGCTGCGCGGGAACGGGCTGCGCGGGCACGCCCTGCGCGGGAACGGGCTGCGCGGGAACGGGCTGCGGGCCGTGCGCGCCCTCCTGCGCGGGCACACCGGGGGCGGGCGTCGCCGGCGTCATCGGCCCCCCGGGCACACCCTGGGCAAGGGGCGTCCCTGTCGAGCCCGCCCCGTCCGGCCCGGCCGGCGGCTGCCCGGGCGCGGCGGCCGGGTGGGCGTGGCGGCGGCTCGCGGGCACCTCCACCGGATGCGGCTGCGGCGGCGTGTGGTCCTCGGCCGGGTCCTGCGGCACCGCGTCATGACGGCCCTCGTCGACCTGACCGGGAACGGGACCGGAGGCGGTGACGGGAGCGGGCGGCTGGGGTGTGCGGTCCGCCTCGGCCGGCGGCAGCGCGAACACGGTACGGGCACCGGAATCCGCGGCGGTGGCACGGTCGTTCGCGGCGGCCAGGGCCCGTCGGCGGCGCCCGGTCGGAGCTGCGGCGGTTCCCGCGCTCCCTGCGTTCCCCGCGCCCTCCGAGGACGGAGTGCCGGAGGCCGCGGGCAGCGCGGGCGGCAGCGCCTGCCCGTCGCCGACACGGCGGGCGCGCCGGCCGGAGGGTGCGGGCACCCCCTGCGGCGGCACGGTCTCTCCCAGCCCGGTGGCGGGCGCCCCCGCGGCGTGCTCGGCGGCGGTCACCACCGCGCCCTCG